>JBAZQI010000004.1:0-52733 GCA_041645325.1 archaeon | reverse complement strand
GAAAGACCCGCTTGCTGCTTGAATTCCTGAAGGAAAGAGGGCTTTATTTTTTCGTCAACAAGAACAAGACTTCAAACGACCTTTTGGATGAATACCAGGAGATTTTAAGAAAGGGCCGGGTTTTGAATGAATTGGAGTCGGTTGATTCCTGGGACAAGTTTTTTGAGATTTTGATTAAGAGGGATGTTCCGCCTGTTGTCTTTGACGAGTTCCAAAACTTTAGTTTTGCCGAGCCAACTGTTCTTGGAATAATGCAGAAAACAATTGACTTGAACGAGAACAAGGCAGGCCTGCTGATTCTTTCAGGGTCCTTAATCGGGTTAATGAAAAACTTGTTCAAGAGCTCAAAAGAGCCATTGTATGGCAGAATAAAAAAGGGGTTTAAGCTTGAACCATTGAGTTTGGAATCCTGCCTGGAATTGGGAAAAGAACTAAAATTGAATAAGGAAGACCTTGTAAAGATTTACTGCGTTTTTGGCGGTTACCCCAAGTATTTTGTTGCGATTGAGGATTTTGGATTGCAGGGAAAAAAAGCGGAAGAAATATTCGATTCATTGTTGCTGGCAAAGGACGCTCCATTGGAAGATGAAGTAAACAGCATTCTTTCGCAGGAATTTGGGGGGAGAAGCGGGGTGTATTATTCCATATTGGAAGCCATTGCAAGCGGAAACAACACCAACTCGGCAATTGCAAGCGCATTGAACACCAGCCCCACTTCAATTACCAGGCAGATTAAGGAATTGAAGGATTATTTTGAATTGATTGAACTTGAATTGCCTTTTGACGGAAAAAGGGGGATTTACAAAATAAGGCATCCTTTGACCCAGTTCTGGTTTTCCGAAATATACAAAAATTATTCGGATTACGTTGCAAGAAAGCCGGAATTTCTGGAAAAATTGAAGAAAAACCTGAATTCTGTTTACGGCAGGGCTTTTGAAAAAGTTGCAAAAGAGTTTTTAGTGGGCAGGCTTGAGTTAAAGGAAGCCAAGCGCCAATGGGGAAAAATTCAGGGCGCAAAAAAAGGGGAAAACACTTATGAAATTGACTTGATTGGAAAAAACTGCAAGGAAACTTTTGCGTTTGAATTCAAATGGAGCGAATTATCAAACAAGGAAGCAAACAGCATTCTCAACGGGCTTGAAGGAAAAACAAGGCATTTGCCTGAAAAAATCAGGGGTTTGAAGCTTGGCTTGGTTGCCAAAAAAATCGAAGGAAAACAAAAATTAGGGGCCGGGGGATTTTTGGCTTTTGACCTGGATGACTTTTGAGCCTCTTTTGGAATCCTATTAAATGGTTTTGGTTCAGATTGTTTTTATGCAGGAAAACTTTTTTTCAACAAAGTCAAGGGGAATTGGCGGCCAGATAAAAAGGCGCTATTCGGATTTTGTGGTTGAGGAAGTCCGGCTGGATGGCAGTGTGTGCGGGGCAATGCGTTTCACGGAAAAGGGAACGCACCTTGAGGAAAGGGTTGTTGTGCCGCCTGCCGAGGCCGGAAAGGACCAGCTTTGCCTTGACCTTGAAAAAATAAACAAGGACACCAATTTTGTGATAAGGGATATCACGAGGTTTTTGCAGTGCAGCAAAAGCAGAATCGGCTATGCGGGAATGAAGGACAAGAGGGCTGTTACCTGCCAGAGGGTAAGCATTTTCAGGCCGAATGCCGAAAGGCTTGAAATGTTCGGAAGCAGGGGCATACAATTGCGCAACCCGAAATGGGAAAAGGAAAGGCTTGATTTGGGAATGCTCAGGGGCAACAGGTTCACTGTCACAATAAGGGACATTGCATTTGGGGAAGAAGAGATTAGGGAAATGATTGGCGCCAGCTTCAGGGAAATGGAAAGCGGGATTGCGAACTTTTTCGGGGAACAAAGATTTGGCGGAATAAGGCAGATAACGCATGTTGTGGGAAAAGAATTCATAAAAGGCAGGTTCAAGGAAGGGGTAATGCTCTATTTGACGCATGCCGTGGAAGGCGAGGAGGAAGAGGTCCTGAAAGCCAGGAAGAGGCTTGCGGAGACAGGCGATTATGCGGAAGCCACAAGGCTTTTTCCTGACAAGTTCAGCTATGAAAGAGCCATGATTCACCATTTGTGCAAATACCCGAATGATTTTGTCGGCGCGTTTGCAAACCTTCCCAAAAAGCTCAGGTATCTTTTTACGCACGCCTACCAAAGCTATCTGTTCAACAGGATTATTGAAGAAAGGCTCAGGCAGGGCATTGGCTTAAATAAGGCCGAGGGCGATATATTAATTGATGGGCAGCCAAGCGCGCCGCTCTTTGGCTTTGAATCAGGCTTTGCGGAAGGAAAACCGGGTGAAATAGAAAAGCAGGTGCTTGAAGAAGAGGGCGTAAAGCTTGAGGAATTCAGGGTGAAAAAAATGCCGGAGCTTTCAAGCAAGGGCGCGAGAAAAAACATTGTGCTCAAGCCGGAAAATAGCAGGCTTGTTTCAATTGAGGACGACGAATTTTACCCTGGAAAAAAGGCGGCAACTGTTTCCTTTGAGCTCACAAAAGGCAATTATGCCACAACCGTTTTGAGGGAACTGATGAAGGCTGATGAAACCTTATGATGCTTGAGCTTGCGTTCTTCCTTGTGCCGTTTGCAATTTCCATTGTGGCTGTAAGGCTTGTGGCAAGAAAAAACATGGAAAGAGGAATGACAGGCAGGGACATAAACAAGGCTGACAAGCGTGAGCTGCCTGAAGGCGTTGGCCTTGCATTGCTAGTGCCCCTTTGGGCAGGAATAATAATGTTCAATCTTTTTGTTGCCGAAAACACCGGC
The DNA here is from genome assembly GCA_041645325.1 of archaeon. Lineage (GTDB taxonomy): Archaea > Iainarchaeota > Iainarchaeia > Iainarchaeales > JAFCCL01. The sequence continues at coordinate 49,950 of JBAZQI010000004.1, read as the reverse complement.
TTTGTGGCATTCGGCCTCACTATTTCCGTGCTTTCAATAATAGGCTTCCTTGACGACAGGAAGCAAAAATTCAAGGTAAGGACCATAAGCTGGACAAGCAGGGCAGCCATTGTGGGATTGGTCTGCATGATGTTTGCAATGTTCTATGCGCCTAACGCATTCTGGCTGCTGCCGTTTGCAATATTCATTGCAGGGCTTGCGTCATTTGAAAACACTTTTGCAGGCCTCAACGGCTGGGAGGTAGGATCTGGCTTCATAATAGCCTGCTTTGTGACAGCATTGCTTTCAGGCACAGGGCCTATGCCGATAGGGCTTGCGCTTGTGGGCGCAATAACAGGCCTGCTGATATTCAACGTTTATCCCGCAAAGATGTTTCCGGGGGACAGCGGCACGCTCCTGATCGGGGGAAGCATTGCATGCCTGGTTATTTTGAACCAGAACACGTGGCTGATGCTGCTCACGCTGCTTTTCTTTTTGCCGCATGCAATAGACTTTTTCGCATTAAAAATGGTAACCAACAGGCAGGACATGAGCCAGAGCAAAAGCCTGCCTTACTCGCTTGGAAGGGACAACAGGCTCAGGATTCCAACTGAAGGAGGCGTGGCAAGATTAGATTTTGCGAAAATGCTTCTCAAAATATTCGGGCCTATGCCTGAACGGCTTGTTGTTGCACTGATTTGGATTATTGTTGCATGCAACTGCTTTTTCTGGACCATTGTGTTCAATTGCTTTGGCCTGATTTAACCGTTTCCATGCTTTGGCAGCGCGGGCCACCTTGAGTCATTTCCGGCCTTGCCGGCTTTTTTTGAAAGCGCGCAGTATGCGGCAAGGCTCAGGAGCGCGGGAATCACAAGGCGCATGAAGTCAAAGAGGATTATGATTGCCACAACCTGGGGCATTGAAAGGCTTCCTGCTGAAATGGACTCGAGGGAAAGGAAAAGAATGCCGAATATTTCCACCACGCCAATGCCCCTTGGCAGGAAAGGAACGTGTTCAAGTATTGCAAGAATGCTGAACAAAACAACCATTGAATAAAGCGGGATTGAGGCGTTCACAGAGGCAAAGCAGAATGCAAAGGCAAGGAATTCAAATGCAATTGATGCAAGCGCAAGCAATGCAACAAGGGCAAGCTTGGAGGCGGGAATTTCCCTCATGTAAAGGCTGTAGTGCTCAAAGTACCCTGAAAGCCTTTTTGACAGTGCAAAAAGCCTTGGGAAAAAGCGCTTTGCGCCAAGCCTTTTTGCCTGCCTGAGGTAATGCGAGAGCCATTCAAAAAAGTAGGCAATCCTGCTGCCTATTCTCCTGCTAAGCGGCAGCAAAAAGAGCGCCGCTGCAGTTGCGACAACCGCAAAGCCTGACAAAAGCGTGAGCTTGAGCCAGGGCTCAATGCCCGGGTTTAGCATTGCAAGGAAAAACGAGGCGCTTGCCACAAGTGCTATCAAAAGGAACTTCATGCCCTTTACTGCCATTGAAGCGGCAAGGGTTTCCCTGTAGGGCACCGCAAAAAGCTTTTTCATCCTGAGCGAGCGCATTGCGTCAGCGCCAACCTGCACAGGCGTCAGGGAGGCGAAGACGCAGGAAAAGCCGGTCAGGATTTTTTTTGAAAATTGCCCTTCTTTTATGAGCATTGCCCAGGACGCAAGCCAGACAATGATGCTTGCTACAAAAGAAAGCGCGCCCAGCACAAATGAAATTGGTTCGGCTTCTGAAAGGTGTTTCAATGCGCCGAAAAAGGCAGCAAGGATTACAAGCAATGCGAATAATGCGAGAAGAATCACAAAAGCACTTTTGATGTTTTTCTGCATTTTTACAAGCCTCTTTTTGCCACAGCAAACGGCATCAGCTTTGCCTTGCCCTGTGCACGAAGATGAAGCCGTTGCTGTAAACCTTATCAAGAGCATAAAACTCAATTATGCCGTACTTTGGCTTGCCGCCGATTGCCTGCCTGTGAATGTAGTCAACCTGGTTGAACACGTAATCTATGCCGTATTTTTCAAGAATGCCATAGTCTTTTGTTTCAAGGAACTTGTAGGCATCCATGAGCTTTTCCTCGTCGGCATACTCAACGCGCAGGTCGGCAAGCACGCTTCTTCCGGCAACAGAGGTCAGGTCATGCCCAAACATGGGGTCTGCAAGTATGCGGGCATCGGTGCTGGTGTAGTCTGCAATGAAAGAAACCGGCGTTGTCACGATTTCGTGCACATTCAGATAGGACATGCCGTACAACAGGAAGCCGAAGGCCACAAGGCCCAGGATTGTCAGGATTCTTTCAACAATGGGTTCCTTGAGCGCCTTTTCAGGGAAGGCAACCGCAATAAGCAGGGCGAGATTTGTTGTCGTGAGGATGTTCCACCTATAGATTATGAAAAGCTGTATAAGCGTGCCCAAAACAAAGCCGAAAAGGAGCTTTCTTGAGTAAAAGTCGCGGCAGGCCCCTTTTTTTGCAATGTCAACCAGCGTGAACAGCACAAAAAAGACAAGCAATGCCACTATGTCAATGAACCAGTAGTAGGCATTGTAGTCTATGAGGTAACCCCAGTCCTCGGGGCTTGCCTGGAATGGCAGGCCGTAAAGCAAAAGGTTTGGAATCATCAAAAGCAATGTGAAAAGCGCGCCGAAAGCAAAAGAAAAAGCAAGCCTTTTCCACTCGATTTTTTTTGCAATTATCAGGTAGAACAGCGGGAAGAAGATAAGCAAGGGAAACTGGATGAATGCCATTATGCCCAAAAATATTCCTGTTATGGCAGGGTTGCCGCGCCTGCACATGAATGCAAGCGCGAGAATAAAAAAGCCGAAGGAGAAAACATGCCTTGGCGAATAGGTCATTGCAGAAAGCAGGAAGCCGCTCATTGCCGCAAACAATGCAAACATCGCAATCCTTTTGTCGCTTAATTCAAGCGCCCTGCCAAGGTAAAACAATGCAAAGAAAAGGAACGCATTTGAAAGCACGAACATTGCGGCAAAAAGCCCTTGGCCCTGCAGCCCTGAAACCCAGCCAGTTCCGGCTTCCAAAAGGAAATAGCCAGGGGCAAAGGAATAGGTTCTGCCAAGGTAGGCAAGGCCGTCCCAAACAGGGATTGAATTTTGCTCCATTATGAGGGCTGACTGCCTTTCGTAAAACTTGTTCCAGTAGGTTATGTCTGTGCAGGAAAAAACCTGGAAGAAAATGGGGGCAAGCAGGAAAAGGCAGGCAGCAAGCGCCACCAGGGGAGTAATCGTTACGGTTTCTTTTTTTGAAAAAATGCCTTTGAGCCTTTGCCTGAAAACAACAAGCGTCAGCGCAACAATTGCGGTGAAACAGCCTGCAATTGAGTAAAAGTTCAGTGCGCCGAGATAGTTGAGCAAGAACACAAGCGCAATGAGCACAACAAAGGAGGTTGCCATGCCAAGCGCAGCCTTTTCAACGATGCCACTCTTTGGAAAAAGGCAGCAGGCAAACGCAAAAAAGGACAAGGCGAAAAGCGCTGCGCCAAAAGGAAATGGCATTGAAGGTAGTGCTTGGTTTTCAAAAATAGTTGAAACCGTTTTTCCATTCAGCGAAATTTCCACCGTGTTCCGGCCTGGCTCCATTTTTATTTTTTCTTCAAAGCCCTGGGTTTGGCTTTCAGGGTAAACCAGGTGGTCAACTTTTCCGTTGACGCTTATTTTAACAGGTAGCACAAAAGCGGGGTCAAAGTTTTTTACCGTGAAAGTTACAGTGCCCTGCCCCAAAGAAATGCCTTCAATTGACGCTTCCTCAGCAAACGGCTTTGCGCCGTCAAGCTTTTCAAGGTGGAAGAAAAGGTTTTTTCCCATTGCAAGAACCTCAATCCTGTTGTCGCCTGCCTTCAAAGCGCTTGTTGAAAAGCAGGCCTCTTTTGAAAAGTCCTTTTCTGCAGGGGTAAATTCCTCAAAAAACAGCGGGATATCCTGGCTCAAAACGCGCAGTTGGACTGTTTCAACAAGTATGTTGTCCGGAACGTGAAAATTTATTTTTGCGCATGCCTCTTCGCCATTGAATGCCTTTACAGGGTATTCTTCAAGAAAAACGCTTGTGCTTGAAAAGGCCATTATTGGCAATGCATGCCAAAATGGCACCAGAAGCACTGCGGCAATAATTGCAATAAAAATCGCCGCGGACAGGGCAGGCAAAGGCAAAACCTTAAGGTCCATAAAAAAGCAATCCCCTTATCCTAAAAGGCTGGAACATTAATTTAAAGTCATGCCCTTTTTAGGGAAAAGCAAAAATTACAGGCAAAAACCACGCGTGGAGCAAGGCAATGCAAGCAGGCAAAACGGCAACAAAGGGGCAAAAATCGGCTTTCCAATCCAAAAAATCGCAAAAAAAAGCCCTGTGCAATGCGCTTTAATTCAGCTTGCCTAGAATTACGTTTGCCTTGTCAATGACTTCCTGGCTGTTTTTGAACATTATTCTCAGCGCAAGGAAGCATGTGCTCCCAATGTCGCCATTGGTCTTTGGCTTTATAATCAGCTTGCCTTCGCTCAGTTCAATGACAGGCCTTGGCAGGTCATTATTGGGCGGCTCAATAAGCACAACCGCACTGTCTTTCGGGGCAAGGTATTCAAGGCATTCTTCCCTGCCAAGCTCCTCAGACCTGTTTACATCCCCATAATTTGTAAGGCAGTGCTCAAACTCGCCGCTTTCATTGAAAACCCTGATTACCTGCACGGCATTCCTCTTGTTGCCCTCAATCACCTCAACAAACAAGGCAGTGCCGTTGAACATCGCGTGGTCAACTGCCACTGCCCTTTCATTCATCTGCGGGCTTATGAGAAAAACATTTTTTGAGGAAATTTCAGAAAAAAGGGCATAGGGGTCATTGCTTCCGGAATCTATAAGGACGCCTTCAACCGTCAGGCCGCTTTGCACAGATGGGACAAAAAATATTATTGACAGCGCAATCGCAAGCGTAATCAGAACAGCGGCAATGGGAAGCAAAAACTTTTTGTCCATAAGCAAGAGTAAAAGCAAAACAAATAAAAAGCATAACAAAAAACAAGGCATCTTATACATAACTAATGGTTCTGAAAATCAAAAAAAGCAGAAAAAAAATAAAAAAAGGAAAAAAATCAGGTTCAAAAGAACCTGATTTTTTATGAATTTTATGCCAGAGCATCCAAAGCTGCAATCAGCTCTTGCGCTGCCGCCTTGGTGTCCATGGCCGTGTATCCTGCTACGACAATATTGCCGTTTGACAGGACCTCTGCCACTTTGTCACCAGGAGCAGTCAATGCTTCCTGCAGTGTTGAACCGTCGCCCAACACAACGCTCTCAGCCAGCTTGTTGACCAGGTAGCCGCCAACTATGACGTGCTTTCCAGCCGGTGCCGGTGAGTCGGTGTAGACCAACTGCCCAACAGAGACTATCTTTGGATATGTTGCGTTCGCAACAGTACAGGTTCCAGCCGTGTAGTTGATTTTCGAAACAGAGATATCCTTTCCTGCGATATTCACTGTCTCGGCCTCCTTCACGCCCAGAGATGTTTCCCCGCCTTCCACTGTCTGGGTCGCGCCCTCGCCCAAAAGGCTCATTATGAGGTATATCTGCGCGTCAGGCACTGTGAAGGTAGCTGTCTTCATGTCGTCAGTCAGCTTGGCTGTGCTGCCGAAATCTATTACTCCGCCGTACAGCGCGGATGCCAGGTCTGTCCTCGCGGTCAGTGACCAGGGTGGCTGGTCGTTTACCGAGAAGTAGTTGACGTCCGAAGCGTAGTTTGACAACAGGTCCTGTGGGAACTGTATCAGGTTGTCCGTGTCTGTGTCTATGTGGACCCTGAAGTTGGCTGCTGATGTTGCTGTACCGCTTGCCCTTACTTGGAATATAGCGATTATGAAGCTATTGTCCGACGGGTCGTTTCCGAAATCCGTTTTGTCAGGCCAGTAGTACGGATGGTATGGATTTGAGCCGCTCAATCCGCCTGCTATGATGCCCACATCGCCTTTTTCCGTCCAGTCTGTTCCGACGAAGTTCACATCAGCAGTCGTGAATGTGTTGCTGAAATCCGTTGTGTTGTCCAACAACAGGTAGACTGCAGGGCTTGATGTACTGCTGTAGTAAGTCCTGTACTTGTATGTGTCCTTCAACGTGCCGGTTTTTGCAAAATCGACCGCGAGGTCGTTGGGCGTTCTTGTGGCGTTTGTGTCATCCATGTACACAGAGTAGGTTTCATACCCGGTTAGGCCTATCTGGCTGATTATAGCCGAGCCGTTAACCGTCAGTGAATTCACTGTAAGCCCGCCTACTGTTGGGAACTCCTCAGACGCGAAGGTGCAGTTTGCATCCGCGCGCAGAGTAGCGCCGTTGTTGTCCGCAGACCTGTTCAGGTCTACCATGACCCTGAACTGCACACCGTTTAGGTCGATGTTGATGGTGCTTATTGCAGCATTTTGGATTGCCACAGGACCATTATCTGTTGCGATCCAGTCGGAAAAAAGACCGCCATTGATGTCAACTATCGCACCATTCAGCCTGTTTCCATCGTATACATCGATGTCCACAAAGCTTCCTGTCGCTGGCTTGTAGCACTTTGCGTAGAACGGAACAGTGTCTATGTTGATTGTCTGCTGGCTTGCGGTTGTCTGCGGTGCAGTTGCAAGCTTTATGTAGAACGGAATCGTTCTCTTTACGCTGTCGTTGTCCTTGTAGACAATGTTCTTGCTCCCAACGACTATCTGCGTGGTGTCCTGGTTGTGCTTGAATCCGTCAAACTTTATCTTGACGAAGTCATAGCCCAGGCCTGATTCCTCTTTCTGCAGGAAGTGGGCATAGGCCCCTCCGGCAGCTGCTGCCTCTGTTCCGGCTGTTGTCAGGCTGTCGCCTGCGCTCCACAGCGGAAGTTCCGAGTTCCACACAGTGAGGTTGTTCTTTATCGTTATTTTTGTGATTGTTTTTTCCGTTAGTGATGTTGCTGCTGTGTTTTCATCAAGGGTTGCAGTCCAGTAGAACGTGCTCGTGTCTGTGTTTGTCGAGTCATATGGGTACTGCTTGCCGCTGGCAATTTTTGCAACATTGTTGCCGATAACCATGGTTAATACGCCCTTTGATGTTGTCGGCTCGAAGTTGATTTCTGAGACATATACGATTGTTTCAAGCGCGAGATCGCTGCTTGCATCGCGGAATGCCTCGTTGAGGTATGTCCCTGCGCTGTAGGTCAGCGTGTCAACAAGATTTCCTTCCGGATCGTACAGGTCAAACCTGGCTTTGTATGTTGCTGTGCTGCCTGTCTGTGTGACAGCCGCAAGCTTCACTGACATTTCTTTGCCGGCATATGCGCCTCTGCCTATAAGGCCTGTGATTGTGTCGCCTTCATTGTAGACAGCTTTTGCCGACCCTTTCATTAATGTCAGGGTCTTTGTTGTGCTTTCCATGTCAGCTTCCTGCACTGTGAATTCTTGTCCAAGGAACGGTATTACAACATTATCAGTGTCGCCGTCCGTGAACTTGGTGATTGTGCCTTTTTCTCTGGCAGGTATTCCGTCACCAAGAGACAGGACATAGTTGAAGTCCCCTGCGTTTTCCATGTAGCCTACAAGGTCCTTGATGTTTTGGTTGTTGTAAACGAACTTTGCATCAAGTTTTACTCCAACCGTTTCCTTTACGGTAATATTGTATGTGGAACCTTCGTACCTGTAGCTCTTTGTCGTGTTTGTCAAGAACGGCAGTTGGCCGTTGCTTGCTGCTTCAAGGAAGTCTGTCCCGAGTACCGCGTTGTTGAAGTCATAGGTTGTTCCCTCGTATGTCTTTGCATACTCGGTACTGTAAGTTGAGCTTCCGCCAACGGCCAAGTCAACGCTTAGGTCTGTCGGTGTGGCTGTGCCTTCTCCACCAGCGAATGCAGTGTCAACCGTAGCCAACTGTGCAACCTTTGCGGCAATGTTTCCTGCCCACACAAAGTCGCTTGCTGCCGCATTTGAACCGGCAACAATGCTGACTACTGGCGAACCGCCTGCACCAACGACATCCGCCTTTGCGACGTCAATTGCTGCAGCCAGTGGCGCTAAGGCTGAACCAACTAAAGCTCCACCCACCGCTATTGCGGCAAGTTTCTTTATGTTCAAACCTTTCATGTATTGTTTCACCTCTCCTTTTTTACAAAAAATAAGTCTAGGTGCTCCTTTCACCATTGTGATTTTTAATGAAAAGGCACTGTCTTGTCTAGCTAGACTCATAACCTAATAACACGAGCATATTTAAATACCTTTCGATTTCAAAGAAGTCTTAAAATGGCTTATTTTAGCCAACAGGGCTCAATTTACTCCTTTTGCAGATAGCCCTTTGTACAATTGTCGAAGCATTGATTTTTGCACCATTGGCGGAAAGAACGGCGATTGTCCCGTAATGCAGTGGAAAAAACGGCAATTGCCTTATAAGGCTCGTTCATTTCTGGCAGCCCATAGCACCGGCGGCTATTTTGCGAGCCAAAAGGCGAGCCTGCTCAACCACCGAAGGAGTTTCCCAAAGCTTTTGCGAAGCCGCCCTATTGCCTGCACCCTGCAGGGCGAGCCCAAGCGAAATAGGGCTCTTGCTCTGACCAGCCGGCAGTGGCGGCTATTTATACAATTCAGTATTGAATTTTTCAAGCTCTTCCCTGTTCAGCAGCTTGTGTATGCTTGAGCTGTATTTTTGCACCATGTCCGCGGCTTCCATTAGGCCGTCCTGGAGGTCTTGGGCTGAAAACTCTATTTTGGCCGGTTTTACCACTTCCACACTGCTTGGGCCGTAGAAGAACAGGAACCTCATAAGGGAGGCAAAGTCCTTTGCGCTGAAATTTACCTCAAAATAGGTGCTGTAGTACTCGCCCTGCTTTTCTATGAGCATCTTGTCAATGCTGTAAAAGGTAAAGCTCTTGTCCTCGTTAAGGGACTCTTCCAGCTTGTCAAGCTGCTTTTTCAAAAGGTCTTCCTCAATCGCCTGCATTTCAATAAAAGCCCTTAGCCTTAGCTTGTTGAAGTCAGATTCGGCTATCTTTTTGCGCTTTTGAACCTCTTCGGCAATGTTTTGCTTTAAGGCATACTTTGTGGGAAAGCCCTGCTTTTCAATGACCCCAAGCCTCATCATTGCCTTTAGCTCGTCGGTAAGCTTGTTGAAGGGAATATTCAGCTGGGAATTAAGCTCTTCAGGCGTCTTTGGGCCGTGGATTAAAAGCAAAGCAATGCGCTTTTGCTCGTCGCTAAACCTTGGCATAATAGGAAAACAAGAGCCTGCAAAAACTTTTAAAGCAAATACAAAGGCATTTTGGCAAAAAAAGAACCCATTAAAAGCATTTTTGAACACAAATAGGAGTTATGTTTTCATTGCCAATTGCGGAAATTCCTGTTCCTGACACAGTGCTTGATGGCCTTGGCCAGGGGGCAACCGGGGCCGCGGAAAACGCAGGAAGTGCGGCATTGCAACTGGCCGGCAACCCGGCAATCCTCATTGGAGGAATAATCCTTGTGGTAGGCGCAATAGTGATATTCTTCTTATTAAAGAAAATAGTGATAAACAGCATTCTTGGAATAGCGGCATGGGCGCTTTTGACATATGTTTTCCATGTGGAATTGCCCTTGATTCCAAGCCTTGCAATAAGCGTAATCTTTGGGCTGGCAGGCATTGGGGCAATGCTTGTACTAAGGTTCTTTGGAATGATTTAAACAACAATCCCGGAATTGAAACCGCATTTCCTGCACTTGCCTTTTTTATCCAAATCAATTGTTTGCACTGAAAAACCAAATCGCTTTATCAGCACTGAGCCGCACTTTGGGCAGAGCGTGTTTTCCTCTTTGGCAACATTGCCAACATAAACATACTTCACGCCGGCTTTGAGCGCGATTTCTTTTGCCATGTGCAGCTTGCCTTCATCTGTTGGGGGCAAATGCTCAAGCTTGTACTGCGGCCAGAAAGCAGTGAAATGCAATGGCATTTCCCTGTCAATGGAAGCGATGAATTCACTCACTTCCTTAAAATCAGCTTCATTGTCATTGTATCCCGGAATCACAAGCGTTGTTATTTCCTGGTGAATTTTCTTCTTGTGAAAGAGGGCAATGTTTTCCTTCACAAAGCGCATGTTTGCATTGCCGCAAACCTCCCTGTAAAAGCGCTCATTCCCCTTGAGGTCAATGTTTATTGCATCCAAAAAAGGCGCAATTGCATCAATGCATTCCTTTGACATATAGCCATTGCTCACCCAAACATTGTACAGGCCTTTCTTGCGCGCAAGCTTCATTGTGTCAAGAGCATATTCAGCAAAGATTGTGGGCTCTGTGTAAGTATAGGCAATGCCCTCAATCCCTGAGGCAAGCGCGTTCTCCACGATTTCCTCAGGCGAAATGAATGGAACAGTGGCAATCGCTTCCTCGCTGCGCTGCTGCGAAATGGAAGCGTTTTGGCAATGGAGGCAACTGAAATTGCAGCCGTAAGTGGAAATTCCCAGGCAATGCGAACCTGGCTTGAAATGGAAAAGGGGCTTTTTTTCAATCGGGTCAATCTCCATTGTAAGGGTCTTTCCATAAACAAGGGAAAACAGCTTTCCTTCAATGTTCTTGCGCACGCCGCACATTCCCGCGTTGCCCTCTGCAATCGTGCATGAGCGCATGCACAACCCGCATTTCACGGAATTGCCTTTGAGCTTCCTGTAAAGCATTGCTTCGTGCAAATCCGCGCTTTCAGAGCCAACCATACCAATTTATTCTTCTTTAATAGAATAATTAAGTATATTGGTGGTCGGAATGAGGAAAAGAACCGGAAAAAGGGCTGGAAATACAGGGTGTGAAACTGAAGGACAAAGGCGACTGCAACGGCTAGCCAATCTTAGAAAACAGGCGGAAGGCTTGCCAGACAGAATTGGGCTTTTTGCATTAGGCTGCATTGGCATGGTCATTAAACCAAAGTTCCAGTCCAATGAAATAAAAGAAGGAATACAAACCGGGACAAAACTTTTGAATGAAACAACAAAATGCCTTCGCAAACTCGGAACATTCACGCCCACTGGCCCAGAAACCGCCGAGGCAATAAGAAAATTGAAAGTAAGCCAGCAGCAAGTGCAAAGGCAGCTTATTTGGCTAAACAGTATTGCAAAAAAAGGAAGGCAGGAAAAATGAGCCTATTGAAGCTGGTTTGAATGAAAACAACCCGCAAGCCAGGAACAAACGCATACAAAAGTGCGCTGAGAAAAAGCGCGAGCAGAATGGCAAGGGACCTATTGAGGGTTAAAAACAAACCGGCGGGATTGCAAGCACTTGAAAGCTACTTGTCAAACAAAACAAGCGGTGAAAACAAGGGTTTGCTGAATCTTATAACAAAAGCAAGGGAAAGAAGGCAGGCAATGCTGCAAAAGAAAAGCTGGCTATTTGAGGATTTTTCCAAAAAAAGTGAAGAAAAAACAAATCAAGTAAACAAGTATCTAAGGGAATGGAGAAAAACAATGAATCCTGACTGGTTAAAGCTTGCAAAAATCGATCTTAATGTGCTTCTTAATGAAACTGTTGAATCCATTGCAGACCTTGAATTCGCCGAAAAAAACCTTCCAAAGAAAAGGGCGGAAAAAGCAGCTAAATGCCGCCACAGACTTGAACACGATTGCATCACATACCTTAGGCGCTTAAGGACAATTGATGAAAGGCGGGAGGATGTGGATTAGCATGCCGGAATTCAACTGTGATTTGCATTTCCACGGCCCTTATTCAAGCGGCGTCTCAAAAAACATGCTTGTTCCGGTGATAGCGGAGCAAAGCAAATTGAAGGGGCTGCACGTGTGCGGCATGGCGGATATGCTGCAGGGCACTTGGTTCAGGCACTTGAAGGAAAACATTCTGGAAACAGGGAATGGATTATTTGCGGACAAAAAAGAGCAGGTGCATTTCATTCCGCAGGTTGAAGTGCAATGCAACAAAAGGATTCACCATTTGGTTTTCCTGCCAGATTTTGCCGCAGCGGAAAATCTGAAGGAATCATTGAAAGGAAAGGCCGTATTTGACTCTTGGGGCTGCGGCAGGCCTGTGATAAGGCTTAGCCCTGAGGAGATTGCGGGAAAGGTAAAGGATGCCGGCGGCATCATTGGGCCGGCGCATGCCTTCACGCCCTACTTTTCGGTTTACGCTTTCTCCGATTCGGTGAAAGAAGCCTATGGTTCAATGGGAAAAGAAATTTCGTTCATAGAGCTTGGCCTGAGCGCTGACACGCATTTCGCAGACATGATTCCGGAAAACAGGGAATACCAGTTTCTCACATGCTCGGATTCACATAGCCCCTGGCCTTACAGAATCGGAAGGGAATTCACAAGGATTGAAATGAAGGAGCCGAGCTTTAAGGAATTGAAAAAGGCGCTGGAGAAAAAAGAGGAAAAAAAAATCAGGCTCAACGCTGGCCTTGACCCGCGCGAAGGCAAGTACCATTTGACGGCGTGCAACGCGTGCTATGCAAAATTTTCGCTTGAAGATGCAAAAAGGCTGAATTGGAGGTGCCCAAAATGCAGTGGCGCAATTAAGAGGGGCGTGAGGGACAGGATTGAAATGCTTTCAGACGGAAAAGAAGAGCACCCTGCATTCAGGCCGCCTTATTTGCACACAGTGCCTTTGGCGGAAATAATCCAGCTTGCCTTGAACGTGCAGAGCGTTAACGGCCCGACAGTGCAGGGAATGTGGCATGATTTTGTGGACAGGTTTGGAAACGAAATAAATGCCCTTGTTGATGCAGGCGAAGCCGAGTTAAAAGAAGTGAATCCAAGGGTTGGCGCAAAAATCATTGCATTCAGGAAAGGGTGGGTGCATTACATTCCGGGCGGCGGAGGAGATTATGGGAAACCGGTGATATGCGATTCGCCGGAAGAATTTGAAAAAAAGGGAAAAGAGCTTGAAGAAGAGCAAAAGGAAAAGGACTCGTTCAGGGGGCAGAAAACGCTCGGGGAATTTTAAAATATAATTTGCCCTTTAAAAGCGGTACAAAATCCAGATTGCTTAATTTCGTCTTTTCTGAATTCTTTAAAGCACAGCTTTTTGTCAGTTTTTAATTTTTCAATAATCTGAATAAGGTTCTGAATTTCGTTCATTTTTCCCGTAAAATTTATTAGGATATACGTCTTCGCTAATGACTTAGCAGCAGTTAATATTTTACTTTCTAACTCAGGAATATTTTGAAGTTGCTCAGGCGATACTAAAATAGATATATTTGTATAATTTTCAACCCACCAATCAAATTTTTCTTTAATTTTTTCTTTCTCAATAAAATCTGCTACATCATCAAACAAGAAAGATATGTCATTTGTGGTGATAAGATTTACTATACTTAATCCTCGCTCTTTATAACAATCGTGGGCATCCTGTTTTATATCATCAGAATCTGAGTGAAGACCTCGACTTATCAGCTCACGCATGCTTACACCCAATCTTATTGCCGAAGCATCTTTTTCAGAAACGCTAAAGTATATTTTTTTAAGTTGCTCATCATAAAACTCAACTTCGTAGATTACCCCCGGCATTTCTGGTTTAGTTGAGAGTACAACAAGATTCTTTTTCCAAAGTTTGTCGAAAACAAAATAGCACTTTCGCCTCAGATCTTCAGGGATATAGTTCCAAAGAATAAATATTTGTTTTAGGGCTGCCGTAATGCGCGCGATTTTGGTTTCTTGCAGCACAGAATTAACAATCGCTTCGATAAAACGAATAGCCGCGGCTCTATTTTCATCACTCATCTATTTGCCTACCTATGCTTAGCAAGATGTTCCGAAAAGCAGTAGTAATGATTATTCACAAAAGTAGCCGTGCCAGGTATTACCGAAAAATCAGCAATCTTTATGTGCTTATTAGAGTAAGGGCAAACTAGTTTCTTGCCCGTTTTCTTCTCGGTTATGTATCCCTCGTTATCTATGGATTTACTAAATAAATCCAAAATCGCTTCTCTGTTTGATTCATCAATTTTTATTATTTCCATAGGCATACCCTCTTTTATGTCAGTTTGCAGCCACTACATTTTTTTATGCTTTTAAACTTAATAAACCTTCCTTCAAACTTCGACAATCGCCTTTTTTAGACACGACCTTAGCCACTACCTCACGTAGCTCGGCCCTTCGGGCGGCATGTTTTCTTCGGTTTCCTCGAACTGCTCCGCAAGCTTTTTGAAGGCTTCCTCTATGTTCTTGGCTTCGCGTTCAATGCTTTTCATTTCAACCTTGAAGCCGAATTTTTTCACAAGCAACTCAATGAGGGTTTTTGCCGCGCCGTGGTCGCCGTAGACAAGCCTTGCGTTTGTTTCGCCCATGAGGCACGCGCCCTCAACGCCGTGCTGTGCGCCAATCCCGAGAAGCAGCCCTGCTGCGCCGCTGATCAGCCCTTCTTTTGGGCTGGATGTTGCGCCGAGCTTTTTGAATTCTTCAAGGGTTTTTTTGTTCGTTGCCGCAACAACAACGTTTGGCTGTTTTTCCATTCTTTTGTCGCCCACGTTTATGCCGGCAAGCGTGAAAATTTCCTTCACGCCAAGCTTTTTCACCGCGGCAACAATCTCTTCCGCAAAATCATAGTGTTCCTGCGAGCTTCCTGTCCTGAAGTCAAGGCTTGGCTGCACAGGCCCTGAAAGGAAAAGGAAGTGCCTTCCATTGAACTTGAACGCAAAAAGCTGGTCGGTAATAAGCTCAATAAGCCCTTCCTTGGTGTGCACAGTGGGCGGAAAGCTGTCGCTGTAAACCTCGGCTATGAGCTCTGTCTTGAACTGCTTGAGGAAATAATCCACACAGATTTTTCCCACAAGGCCTATGCCGGGCAGACCCACAAAAAGAACCGGATTTGAAAGCTTTTGCTTTTTCGGAAAAACAATTTTTGTCGCCATTTTCACTCACCTCTCCAGCCAACCTTTTTCTTTTGCGCATTGGCGCACATCCTCATTCATTCGCCTTTTTCAAACCTTGCCTCGCCGCCGGCTGATTTCATTGCCTTGACTGCTGAATCCGCCGCATCGCCGAGAAGCTTTTCCGCTGTCTTGAAATCAGGGGCTACTGCCCTGAGGTCATACTTTCCGCCGCCACTGTAAAAAAGCCTGATCTTGCCCCCGCCGTTTTTTTCAACGCCTGCCAGCATTTCCTTTATCACGTCAACGCCGTTTGGGGCCAAACTCCTTGCAAAAAGGAAACCGCCCAGGGTTTTCTCCGGAATCGGCACGCTTTTTTGTACAAGCTCAACAAGCGGCTTGAGCCAGCTTTTTTCAACGCCTTCCGCGCCCTCTTCGCCAAGCAATGCAATGTTCTGGAAAGCCTCGCCCAAAGAATCGTAATTTTCAAGCAATGGCTTTGCCACGGAATCCCACGCCTGTTCAAAAGAAAGGCTCTGGCTTTTTGCAAGAAGGTCAAGCAACTTTTTGCTTCTCTTAAGCTGCTTCCATTCCTCAATCCTTGCGCGCTGTGCGGCGCTTGAAACCTTGTTGAAGGAAAGGTCGATTTGGCCCCTGCCCCTGTCAATTGAAAGAACCTTTGCCGCGCGCACCTGGCCTTCCTTGACATAGCTCCTGATGTTTTTCACCCAGCGTGAGGCGACCTGGCTCACGTGAACAAAGCCCTTCTTGTCGCCGTATTCAGTAAGCTCGACAAACGCGCCGTAGCCAAGAACCTGCTTGACCTTGCACACAACTGTTTCGCCCGCTTCCGGAATCTCGCGCTCTTGTTCCATAAATTTCACTCCTTCAAAACCTTCACCGCATCAAGCCTCAGAAGAATTTTTCCCGGGCCTGAATCGGCAAGAATGCAATTGCACGCAAGGCATTTCACGGCCCTGTTTGCCGAACTGAAGACAGCCTGCTCGTTCCCGCAGGCAACGCATTTCACCCTCAGGAAAAAACTTTTCGGCTTTTTTGCAAACTCAATTCTCTTGATGAAAAACACCTCAGGCTTTCTCCGCAAGCTTCCTTGAAACAAGAAGCGATGCAATTTTTTCAGGCAGGGAAACGACCTTATCCCTTGTGAAAGGACCGTACTCCTTCATGTCCGCGCCCATAAATGCAGGCACATCCTGCGCAATCCTGAGCGAAACCTTTTCCAATGCCTTTGATGCCTGCTTTGCCTTGCCAATGAAAATCCCGTCAAGGATTTCCTGGTGCCCGTTAAGCACGGCAAGCAATTCTTTCAGGGTTTCCTTTTCCTGCAGGGCCATGCGCTCATTTTCAAGGTCGCCTGTCCTGCTTGCAATCAAGGCCTTGTTCAGCAACTTTTTTTCCCTGATGCTGAAAATTTCGCCGATTATTTTTTTCAGGTTCGAAAAGCTCTTTGCCTTGGTGCTTGACAAATCGTTCAGGCTCTGCAAATAATCCTTTCTCTGTTCCTCAAAAAAATCCTTCAGGCAATCAAGGAAATCCTCTTCAACCTCGGCAAGCCTTGAGTTGTTCTTTTCAAGCCTGTAGATTTTCCTCAACTCATCGTAATCAAGCCTCATTTTTAGCCCCCGGCAACAATAATAATGCTGCACCCCTTGCAAGCAGAAAAACCGCTGCGAAAAGCGGCAATTCCGCCTCCTGCCCCTCAAAAGGCCCGAACCTTTGCCCTGACAGGTAAAAGCTTGGTGCCTTACTAATAAAAACCCTTACTGTTTCATCGCCGGAAAACGCAATGGCATCATCAAAGGGATTGAAGCTGCGCAGGGCCTCTTTTGACAATTCCCTTGAAACAAGGCCTGTTTCGCCGTGCAGTGTTTCCGGAACGCGCACAATTTTGTTCAAATCAACCGAGGTTTGCCTGTCAATCGGCGCAATCCTTGCCACAATTTTATTTAGCAGATTCTGCCAAATTTCGTCACCTTTCGTTTGTTTGGTTGAGCTTACCTTGCCAAAAATTGAGGGAATTGCATTTCTTTCCCTGACCGCCTTAAGGATTATTGGGCTTTTTTTGAGAACAACTTTAGCCATCGGAAGGGAAATATTGGCCATTAGCGCCAACTTTTCAGCATTGCCCTCTTCAAGCAAATCAATTAATTCAAGAACAATTCTGGAAGGCCAGCTAATTTTTTCATTCAAGTTTCCTTTGAAAGTGAAAAAAGTTTCTTTTTTCTCAAAGTGGCTGAAAATGTTCAGGCCTGTGGCAGTAAGGTAGTCAATGAGCTCAACCCTCGCGGTGTTCGGAAGCTGCCTCACCGAATCAGAACGCACATGCACATGGTATCCGGCCCTGCCGCTGAAATTTATTGCAATGCCATCGGAAAACCCGAAATCATTTTCAAGAAATTCAAGCAGTGAAAAAACCTTGTCCCTTGCAACGCCAAGGCATTCGGGGCAAAACCATTCCTCAAGCCTTGTCGGAGTGCCGCACTCGTCGCACTGCAATTGCCTTCCATTGCCCTTCCTGCCGCACTTGGGACATTGCCATGAATCATGCCTTTGCTTGCACTCAGTCGGCAAATCATCAGCGTCAAACTCGTAAACCAAATCAGCCGCAAAAAGCCCCTTGGCATCCATCGGCCTGCCGGAAGGAAATTTGTACAGCGCAGAGCTGTAGCTCACAAAGAAAGGAACCTGGTTGCGCAGGAAATTGTTGAACTCTTTCCTTGAAGAAAAAGCAATGTTCCGGTTTGCAATTTTTCTCCCAAAGACACCATAACCGAATTCCCTTGACTCAAGTTCCGGCGGCCCTGCAATCTCGTGGCCTGAATAAAAGCCCTGGAAATGCTTCCTCAAAAATGCGTCCTCGCCAGCCATTACTCTTTCACCCCAGATGCCCTGCCGGCCGCGCCATTCGCATCTGCCTTGCCATCCGCACCCTTTGCGCCAGCGGGCGCATTTTTCCCAAGGCTTTTTCTGAACCCGTAGGGTTCAGAAACCGTAAGAGATGCTTTAGCATCTCTAAGGTTTTGCTCTGGCAAAAAAGGCTTTGCACCTTCAGCCCTTTTTGCAAGCCTCCTGTAAAACGACAATGGATGCCTTGCAGGGCAGTCCTTGCTCGGGCACAGGCCGTATGACCTTATCTTGTCACAGCTCGGCGGCGCGTAATTCTGCTTTGCAATCCTGTCCAATTGGTAAGAGGCAATGCGTTCGCTGAAATTCGGGCTTTTTTTGAACAGTTCAAGAATCCTTGCCTTTGGCATTCCAATGCTGTTCAGGAAAGTTGCAAGCGTGAAGTTTGCCATGTGCGGAAGCTTGTTGCCGGCGGAAAGCCGGCTGTACATTGAGGCAATGCAGGGCGGGAATGCCTCCGGCGCAACGCTGCCCCTGAACGCCTCGCCGAAAATCTTTTGTTCCCTTGCCTTTGCCTCGGCCTTGAGGCTTTTTCCAAAGCCCTCAAGCCTTTTCGGCAGCCCTTTCAATGGAACCGGCAAGGAGGAAAAAACGGTGCTGAAGGATTTTTCCCTCAAAAATCGGCAGAAGCCATTGAGGTCAAGGAAAACGTTTCCATGGCTTACAAACTGGTTGACAAGCTTTAGGCTATCATCCTGCAGGGGCACTGAAAGGTATTGCGCCAATGGCATTGAGGCAAAAAAAGCCTTTGAGTCAGGAAAATCAAATTTGAGGGAGAGCTCTGACGCAAGCTCTATTGCGGCTTTTCCCTTGTCCTTTTCAGAGTTGAGGAAAAAAAATGCCGAGTCCGCAACCATTGACGCAAAAGCGCGGCAAAGCCGGGGCTCGCCTGCGAACGAGATTATTATTTTTGCAATGGGAAAGGCAAGTATTTCCTGCAAAAGAAGGTCTGCGGAATGAAGCTCAAACGCGTATTTTTTTCCTGAAAAAGCGTGCCTTGCCATCAATTCAGCCCTTTCAAGCAAGGGCTCCGGCAAATTCTCCAGGGAAGGGTTTTCCTCCAAAACGATTTTGCGCGCCGCCTCCGTGAAAGGAAAATGCTGCGCAAACAAAAGCCCCTGCAAAGAATGCATGGAAAGATTACTGCATTAAAAGGAATAAAAAGGGTTGCCCGGGGGATTTCCGCTAATATCAAAAGGCATCAATTGTGAAACTTTTCTAAATGCCTTTTGATAGCTATCAAAGGGCAAATTTTGCATCTGCATTTTTGCCCTTTGATGCAAATTGAACGGCAGGCACTATTCCACTTTTCGCGGGATGATTTTCTCCAGCACTACATAGGCTATTACCGCGCTCAATACCGTTGAAACAACAAGCAGGGTTATGGCCTGCAGCCAGTCAATATGCTCGCTTACGCTCGGGATTCCAAAAATTGTCGCAAGCGTGTTTGGCACAAGGACTGCTGTTCCAACAACTGTCAGCCAGGTGACAACAAGCGCAAGCCTGTTGTTCAGGACCTGCAGCTGGTTGTTGTAAATGCTCTGCAGCGCCTCAAGGCCCGAGGCAAGAACCTCGCTTGTGTGCTCAGCCAAAGAAATGTGCTTTGTCAGGTCGTTTTCAATGCGGCTGAATTCCTTCAGCAGGCCTGGCTTGTCCGTGATAAGGTCGCTGTCGCCGTAGCGCAGGGAATTCAGCACATCCATTGATGCCCACAGCACGCCCAAGTATACAATCAAGGCATGCTTCATCCGGTATATGTCCTTGCCAACCATGACCCTCGGCGATTTCGGGTCAATAAGCAAGGCATTGATTTTGTCGCCTTCTTCCTCAATGATGCGCAAATTTTCAAAATTCTTTTCATCGTTTTTGCTCAACAGCCGCTGCAGTATCATCGTGATTTTGTCATCCCGCGGAATGCCCACGGGAATTTTCCCGATGAAGGTTTCGGCATAATTGAAAAACCTCACCCACCTTGTTACTTTCCTGTTGTGAATGGAGAGGACCATGTTTTCCTTAATCAGGACAAAAATCGGCGAAACATTCACATGCAGGTTCCTCACCTTAACGGCCGGCAAAAGCAAGCCAAGCTCAGAACCCATGTCCAGGCAGGCTGATGTCTTGTGGGACAACAGCTCGTGCGGCATCTCTTTCCTGAAGCCGAATTCCTTTGAAATCACGGGCAGGTCCTTTTCGGCATTTTCAACGCAGCAATTGACCCAGCTCATTGAAGAATCAGAAACCAGCTTTTCAAAATCACGGTAGTTCCTGCTTTCCTGCTTTACAGCCTTGCCGCCCTTTGAAATTGAAATGCAAAAAAAGTTTTCATGCGGCCACTCGTCAAGCATCAACTTTGAGGTAAAATCGTCATAGCCAAGGTTCTTATTATTAGAAATCATCCGGTAAAAGAAACAGGCAAAGAAGTAAATAAAGGTTTTGCTGGCTGCACTTAGAGTATCATGTGCGCCAAATAGAATTCTATCTGTGCCGGGCCGAGCTTGTAGGAAACCCTCATTGGCGCGTCATTTTTGAGTTCAAGCAAAACTTTTTGGTCTGGCTCGGCGTCCTTTACAATGTTTTGCAAAAAGTTCAGGCTATACTTGCTCATCACACCGGACTTGCTTTTTATTGTAATGCCCTTTGCCTGCTTTGCCACTGTGTGCAATGTTCCGGAACTTCCCCTTGCTTCTATTGTCATTTCGCCTTCCTTGATGCGAAGCACAACGCTGCTTCCGAAAAGCATTGCGTCCTTGAAGGCTTCCTTGAGAATCCTGGCGCTTATTTCAACGCTTGCGTCAAAGTCAGGCGAAGGCATTCTCACCTCGGAATCCGAAACGTCAAGCAGGGGCAGGGAAAAATTCCTGCTTATTTCGCCGTCAAGCCTTATGTTGAGCTCGCTGTCGCTCATCTTCAAAGTCATCTTGTCGCCTGGCTGTGCCCTTGCCATTATCCTGCTCAATTCCACGAGGTCAAGGCCGACAAAAGTCGGCTCTATTTCAAAGGCATCAAAGGCGCTTTTTTTCATGAGAAAATTTACGAGCACTATCTGGCTGGGGTCAACTGCCCTCAAAGAAATGCCCTCGTCGTTGAAGCGAAAATTGCCCTCGCTTATAAAAGAAGAAATCGCGTCAATTGCCCTTTTCCAGGACTCAACGTTCTTCAGCTCTATCATCAAATGCCCCCGAAAAAACCCGATTAATATTAAGGTGCAACTTATTTAAAACTGTTGCAGCGGACTTTGGCATAACTGGCCATTTGCGTTCTGGTTCCACAGCCTTAAGGAACCGCAAAACTTTTTTGGAAATTTCAGCCTGCAATCAGCCGTTCCAGCCCGAATTGGATTGCCAGGAACAAAAAGTAAAGCATTATCAAGTAGAGGCCTTCGTCCTTTGAAATCCTGTTTTCAGACCTTGACAGTATAACCAGGGCGAGCATTGAAAAAATCATCAGGAAAATTGCGGTTAGCACAATCAGGGGGTAATCAACAGTAATGGGGGCTATTACAGCTATCACGCCAAGGGTAAGCAGGCAGTCCGCAAAAACGTTGCCCAAAACATCGCCCAATCCAAGCTCGCCGTGCCTTAGCCTGTTTGATTTCAGGGACAAAATAAGCTCAGGCAGGCAGGTTCCGATTGCAATCACCACGCCGATGAAGAAAATCGGCAACGCGAGAAAAGAACTGACCTGCTCCGCCGCATTGGTAATCAGGTAAGCCGAAAGAATCATTATCCCTACAGCAAAAAAAAGGATCAGCAATTCCCTGAAGACAGGAACGCTCTTATTGCAAAGCCTTGACACCGAAACCCTTGAATTCCTCCGCAGCATCAAAAAAAGGTAAAGGATAAACGCGCATATCAGCATCAGGCCGTCAATCCTGGAAAGGCTGCCGTCAATGAACAGGACAAAGGGAAGCAGGGTGAAAACAAACAGTTTTTTCACATTGCCAAAGGTGTGGTCATGAAGCCTGATTCCGTTTGTAAACAACGCCACAATGCCAACAATCAGCGTAAGGTCGGCAATGTTTGAGCCTATGACAACGCCTGCCCCAAAAGAGGACACGCCGCCAAAAGCCGAGATTATGCCAATCAGCATCTCTGGCAGGATTGCAACAAGGCCAATGAACAGGAAGCTTATCGCAAATTCGGAAAAACACCAGTGCCTGGCAAGGGTTATCACCCTTTTTATCGCCTCCGAAGCGGCTTTTGACAGCAGAATGAAGCCGATTAAAATCACAGCCGCATTAAAAAACAAGCCCTCGAACACAGGCACCGAAAAAAATAAGGAAAAACAAGTATAAATAACTACCCCAAAAAAAAGCTATAAAGGCAGGCAAAAAGCCGGGATTCAATTCTTGGAACAGAACAAAGCCGCAATCAAATCAAAGGCTATGATTCAATCCTCGGCGCAAGGAAATACTTTATGTGCGCAGGCCCGATGTCATAGCTGATTTGGATTGGGGCATTGCCCTTCAGGCACACAAGAATCTGGGTGGAGGCAAGCGCTGTCTTAAGCATGTCCTGCAGGTAATCAAGGGGAAACATGCTCATTGCGTCCTTTTTTGCGTTCAGCTCAAGCAGGTTCTTCTTGTCCTTTTCCGTCACGCTGTCCAAATTGCCCTTGCTGCTGTCAGCCTTCACAATAAACTTGTCGCCTTCAACGCCAATAGAAACATGGGAGCTGACAAGCGAGGCGTCCTTCAAAGCATCCTGCAAAACCGATGCAAGCATTTTTGCTTCGGCATCAAACTCAATCTTAGGGTTCGGCAATTCCGCTGCCGAAATGTCAATCAGGGGCAAATTGAATTTTCTCGCACTAGAGCCCCTGAATTTCACATTCAGCCTGTTCTGGTCAGGGTCAAGCTCAAGCGTCAATTCGTCATCCGGCTTTGCCCTTGACATAATCTGCCTCAAATAATCCAGGTCAATGCCAATCTTGGCCTTTTCCCTGACATCAAACTGCTTGAAATCCTTTTTTTCAAGCAAAAAGTCAACCATTGAAATCTGCGAAGGGTCGGTTGCCTTCAGGGTAAGACCCCTTTCATCAAGGACAAATTCTGCCTCGTCAATCAAAACCGCAAGAGCATCAATGCTCTTCTGAAAATCCCCTGCCTTTTCCAAAACAAGCTTCATCCAAACCCCTATTAGGAAAGAGTGCGCAAATAAGCTTAAAAACGGTTGGCTAGGCAGCCCTTCTCCTTAATTTTCTTGGGATAGTTGACAGAATCGTAAATCCTTTTGGGGCATTTTTTGGAACAAATTGCCCGCCATGCGCTTCCACGGCATCCTTTGCACTAATCTTGCCGTAGCCATGAGCCACCTCTTTTAACGGGTCTTCGGAATAAGGTTTTTTCCCCATTAGCCTAATCACTTTTTGGGAAACCCACCGGCCCCTGTTTGTCGTGGCAAAAACAAGGCTGTTCTTTGTCATGCCGACAGTTACCACAACAGCCTCGCCCCTGCTGTGGGTCACGGCATCATGAAAAACATTAAACATTACCCTCTGCAGATGCATCTTGTCGGCAAGCACTACAGGGTTGCCTCTCACACGAAAAGAAACCTCGGGAAAACATAGGGGCTTGTCAAATACCTCGCTGGTCAATTTGGCAAGCTTTCTTAGCCTGTTCAGGTGCGCCTGCAGTTCAGCCACAAGCGGCCTGACCTTAATCCATCTTTTTACAAGCCTTGGCTTTCCTTCAATCAGGATTCTGCTTAACGGAAGCATTATTTTTATGGACGGAAAAAGACCCCTTATTTCAGCCCTTAACCGCGCTGGGCACCTGCTTGATCTTGCAAACGCAGAAATCTTGCCCTGAAACAGCTGAATGTCTTTGTTAAGCTTCAAAGCAGTTGCCTTAAAGTCCACAGATTTTGCTTTTTTGTCAAAAACGAGATCCATTGCCTTGTCAGTGCCGTCAACTATTTCATAGTAAGCTTTTTTTGCCTCAAGAAAATCAGGGTCCTCAATAGACTTGTTTCTGGAAAAAAGGAGTTTCCACTCAAATGGATTCAGGTACTTCATCAAATCATGCATTGCACCGCTGGTATCGCGCTGCATTAACCGCATTTCAGCTGATTCAGCCATACAGAACAATTGGCTGGAATTATATAAAAAGACTTCTTAAGCAACAAGGCGCGGCATTTTCCAGGGGCTTTTTTGCCAAAAGCCTTTTAACAAAAGGCTTGCGAAAACGCTTCACAAGCAAAAAAAAGGCTTTGGTTTTGCGTAGCAAAACTTCTTTTCCCAAGGCTTTTTTTCCAACAGGAAAAAAGGCTTTGCAACGCGCAGCGTTGCCTTTCTTTCCCAAGGCTTTCTTTCTTTAGAAAGAAAGGCTTAGCAACGCATCAGCGTTGCTGTTTTCCCAAGGCTTTTTTCCCGTAGGAAAAAAGGCTTAGCAGGCATTGCCGGCCATGTAGCCTTTCGGCATTTTGCCTGTTGCAATCAGGCTGCCAAGGTCGTCCATTATCCAGAGCTTTCCGCAGCCAAGCAGGGGAACCTGCAGGAACGCAATGCCCTGCACTTTTTTCAACGGCACAGGATAAAGCTCGATGCATTCCTTTTGCGGCGCACCATTCAGTATCAGGCCGCAGTCCTGGTCAATTGTGGGATTGTAAATTGAATCGCCTTTTGTCAAAAGATACCAGCCGTCCCCTGCCTTCAGCTTTGCCACTACCCGGTGGACAACAGGCTCATTCTGGCGCTGGCTCCAGTAAACCACAATGCTCCCGTTCCGCGTAATTGGAATTTCCTGCCCTGAATCAAACTTTATTGCCTCAATTTGCTTCTGGCCTGGCGAGTAAACAGGCTGTGCAAAAGAGGCAAGCTCTTTTTCTTCAAGCGAAGGCAAATCAAGCTCAACCTCAGTGCCGCCAAGGTTTTCGGCTGTTGCACCGTACAGGAAAATTATGTCGCCCCTGTGATACAAGGGCTCCATTGAGGCGCTTACCACAATCATCATCGGGCTGTTGGTGCCGAATGCAAGGCCCAGAGCGGAAAAAATTATGAGCGCAAAAAGCATTGCAAACGCAAGGTATATTGCCCAGTTCAGGCCCTCTTCCCTGTCATAGAAATAAAAAAATGCTAGCACTGCAATGATTGCAATTGCCATTGGCATGCTGCCTATGCTTGGCGGCACAATCCAAAGCATTGCAAAGGCGATGAAGGCAAAGCAGGCGCACAGGGCAACAATCTTTTTTGCAGGGGAAAACTGCTGCATTTTCGCTATCACGAATCTGTCAACGTACGTGAAGGGGTCAAGCCATTTCAGCTTTTCCCTGAATTGCTTCCAAGCCATTTTTTCACCAAGGTTTCCTTTCCAAGCCCTGCTTCCAAGCCATTTTTGCCTTTTAGGGCCTCGTGCTTTCGCCCCTTGAAATGCCGGATGCCACAAGGTGCGCAAGCCTCAAGGGCTCAGGCAGGTTGCCGCACTTAGTTGTCTTGAACAAAACTGTTTTAACTGTTTCCGCATCAGCGCCGGAAACCTGAAAGAAAATTTTTCCGGCTTCCATTACAGGGCCGGCCTTTTCAATCAATGCCAGCCTTTTTTTCCCGTCCTTAAAGCAGGAAAGCGCGGCCTCTATTTTCTTCATCCCCGGCTTTTTCCTGAGCACGGCAATCACAGGCACGCCAAGTTGTTTGGAAAGAAAAGGCAGGTCAACAATGTTGAAGCCTGCAAAATTCAGGCCGTCCAACAGGACAAAGTTCACCTGGCTTTTGAACTTGCTTTTTTGAACCAGGTCCACAATCTTTTTTGTGGAATCAAAGCCGTCAACCCTCACCTTTGTTGAAACAATGCCTTCAACAAGGCAGTCAAGCCTGCTTACAACGCCAACAAGGAGCGCATTGCCTTTTTGCCTTGGCTTAAAGCTGCCGTCATCCAGAGCAAGAACGCGCAAAAGCCCCTTCATTAAACACGCCTTTACTTTGCTGCCTTGAAGGCCTTTTCAAATTCCTCAAGCTGCTTTTCAACCTGCTTGACGGCATCATCCAGGGCCTTTTTTGCCGTCTTGCCCTTTGTCTTGACTATGAACTCGCAGTCAGGGCCAAGAGGATGCGGCAAAGTGTAGGCCGCAAATGTAACCGCTGGATCCACAAGTAGGGCTTCCCTCAGAATATTCGGCAAGGTGTGCCTTTCCCCGCGCAGAAAGAAATGCAGTTCGTTTGCGCCGCTGTTTTTCACGTCAATTTCCATTCAATCCCCTCACTTAAGCAAATAATCCCTTGAAATCTTCCTTTTTTCAGTGCTGCCGCACCTGAGGCACTTGAGGCTTTGGCCAAAAAGGTGCAATGGCTGCCTGCACTTGCTGCAGAAAGCCTTTATCACGCCGAATTCAGGGTAATTTGTCTCCAAATCAATGTTATTGCCAGGCAAAATCTTCGCAACGCGCGCCTTTACCAAATCACCCGTCCTAAAATAATCCCTCAGCTTTTCAACGTATTCCCTGCTCACATTCCTTACAGGCAAACAGGCCGCACTCTGCGAGATAACAATTCTTTCCCCGCCAGCCACATTGCAAATCTCAACATTCACCGCATTTTCCTTCACAAGGTCAACCCTTCCAATCACAATGGAACCAGGCCTCACGGCATGCATTTCCTTTGCAGGCTTTACCGAAATTTCCTTTAGCTTGTGGTCTGCCTCAATTGAACCCGCGCTGCTGCTGTAAATGTTGCCCTCGGAATCAAAGGCGTTTTTTCCCGCCACAAACTCTTCCTCTGTGCTGAGAAAATCGCCGGGCAACGCCAAATTTTTTCCATCCTTGTTTTCCATTGAAAAAACCCGAAAAAATGAGCAGCAAACGGTAATCTTATTATTACCCTGCAATATATTCTCTTGACGGCAAGATATTTAAATTATGGTGTTGCTATGGTGCTTGAATCGCTTGTTACAAGAAAAGAGGCGCTGACCCACCCCTTTGTCATCCTCGTTATATCTGTTCTCATCTGCTCGGTTTCTCTTTGGGCATCATACCTCATATTCCCGAGAAGCGCCTCAATGCTTGCAATAGCATTTGTGACAATCGCCCTCGCGCCACTGTTCCACACGATATTCAGGTCCGAAGAGGAAAAAGAGGCGGAAAGACGGGGTTATGCCGCGCTATTCCTCTCAAGGCATTTCAGCATCATCAAAGTCTACGCTTTTTTCTTCATTGGAATAATACTGGCATATGCCTTCTGGTACAGCATTGCAACGCCCGAGACAGGCGCCGCAATGTTCTCAGAACAGGAGGCAACGCTTGCAGGCATAAACCAGCTCAAGGCAAATCTCACCGGAAACTTTTCCCTGCAGAGAAGCGCCTGCGGCTTAGAGCCATTCTGCTGGTTTGAGGTAATATTCGTAAACAATGCGTTCTTTGTAATGGTTCCAATGCTCTTGTTCTCGTTCGTTTACGGCGCAGGCGCAGTGTTCCTGCTTGGCTGGAACGCCTCTGTCATTGGAGTGCTCATAGGAAAAGACATTGTGCAGTATAGCGCAAGCCACGGCGGCCTCACCGCATTGGGAATGGCGGCAAACAGGGCCCTGAGCATTGTGCCCCACGGCATTTTTGAAGCACTGGGCTATTTTGTCGGGGCAATAGCCGGTGGAATAATAGGCGCGGCTGTAAGCAAAAAAAGGCACTTGAGGGGAGAAACAGGCCTGATAACAAAAGACGTGATAGTGATGATACTGTACGCCTTCGGCCTGCTTGCAATAGGAGCACTCATAGAGGCATACGCAATAGTGTCTGGATGAACGCAGGGGGCTATTTCGTCCAAAAACACCCAACGACCAGAAAGTTAGGGTAATAAAGTTATGCTGATGATTTGCCTGCTTTTTATCAGCCTAATTAAAGCACTGAACCGCTTGCAGAGAAGATACTACAAAAATTGACTGCTTTTTTTTCAGGCGATGATGAGGCAATTCTCTTAGAAGTTGATTGTGTTAATGCAATACAGAAAGCTTTTTTATAAGTTTTAAACCTGCTTTTCTTGTATGGTTAAGCGCTTAGTGAAAAATGCACTGAAAAAACCAGCTTTGAAAAATGCACTGCCGCATTTCATCAGTGCTAAGCTTGTGGTTGATGAGCTTGCAGAGCATTCTGGGTTCATAAGGTGGAGTTTTAAGAGAATAATCTTGCCTTTGGCTGTCTTTTATGTGGTTGCTGGTTTTTTGTTGGGGGAGCATGTTTTGGGCTCGCTGTTGATGGGAATTGTTATTTTTCTTTATGCTAATTTTTTGCCAGACATTGATGCCTTTTTTCCGCACGCTAATGACAAGAGCAATGAAGTAAGCGCGGTGAAAAAAAGAATTGCTTTATTTTTTGCCCCCCTGGTTATTTATTATATTTTGTCTGGGAAACAAAAATCATGGGATTTAGGAAAAGACAAGCCATTCCATAATACAAGAGCATTGTTAGAGTTTAGTGCTTTTTTATTCATTCTTGGAAGCTTGCTTTATTTTTCTTTTCTCAAAGCATTTTTCTTTGCACTGTTTGGCTTTTGCGGTTATTGCATTCACTTAATAATTGATGAAAAAATAGGCATGCTAAAAATAAAGAGGTGACCGCTTTGCGAATAAAATACAAAAAATTTTTATTATTGCTCTTGACTTTTGCAGCAGCTTACCTTATTTTCTTGGAAGGGCGCTCGTTGTTTATTCAGCAACTTTTGTTGCAAGCAGGATATTTGGGAACGTTTATTGCAGGAGCCTTATTTGTTTATGGTTTCACTGCTGCCCTGGCCACAGCAATACTGCTAATACTGGCCCAACAACAAAACATTCTTTTAGCAGGTTTAGTCGGCGGTTTTGGCGCATTAATTGGGGATTTACTAATTTTTCAATTCATTAGACACTCTTTCTCTGACGAAATCAAAGAATTATCAGAAGAGCCAATATTCAAAGGGATAAAAACACGAGTTCCGCCAGCAGTAAGGAATTATTTAGCTCCAGTCCTGGGAGGAATCATAATTGCATCTCCCTTGCCAGACGAAATAGGTATTTCACTGCTTGCAACAACAACAATTTCAACAAGAACATTCGCAATACTGTCATTCCTGCTAAACACAGCAGGAATATTTGTAATCCTGTTAGTGGGAACAATCCTATAAAAACGCAATAATAGCCAAACTGCCAAAAAAACCGTTAATTTTAAGGCATTAACACTGTACGATACGTACGGCGATTATGAGGCCAACACTTGCCAGGAATTAGCCTGTTTATTTTTTGCTTTCTTTTTTTCGGATGCTGCCCTGCCCCTGAACAAAAACGCCTACTTCTTTTTCCTTGCCTTCTTTTTGATGACTTCTTTTTCGCTTTTGCTCAAAAGCGAGGTTACGGCAGGGGCATACTTTTCAAAAAGATTGTCAAGGTTCTGCCCTGACTGCGCGCCCCTGCCAATGCTTTCAGCCAGCCTTGACAGCTCCATCGGGAACATGAACTTTGTGGACTTGCCCTCGCCAAGCTTTTCCAAAGCCCTGATGTAATAATAAGCCATTGCCTTGTCGCTCAAATGCTCGGCCGCCCTTTTGACTGTTTCAATCTCATACTCGTGGGCTTTTGCGCCCTCCATCCTTGAAAGCTTGTCCTGCTCAGCCGCCTTTTCCCTGTGCATTGCATCCAGCACGGTTTTTGGGATATCAACGTCCTTGAAGTCAACGCTCACAATCTCAATGCCCCAATCCGCGGTTATTTTTGCAACCTCTTCCTGAAGCTTGGTTTCAATCTCTTCCGTTGAAGAAATAACCTCCGGCAATGTCAGGTTGCCAACCACGGCCCTTATTGAAGAAATCAGGTAAAGCTTTGTGGCTTCCTTGTAATTTTCAACCGCCACAACGCTGTTGATGACGCTTTGCTTGTCGGAATTGACGCGCAAATAAAGAACAGCTGCAATCTGCAGCTCAATGTTTTCCTTGGTTATGACATCCTGCTTTGGCACATCAACTGTCTGGGTCCTCAAATCAACAATGTTTGCCTTTTCAATGAACGGCAGCACAATGCACCAGCCAGGGCCTCCAACCCTCACAACACGCCCAAAACGCATTATGACTGCCCTCTGGAACTCCTCAAGCATCAGGATAAGGCCGCCTTTCCAGACAACAAGCAGGAACAAAACAATGAGCAAAATCCATAGTGCGTTTGCAACCAGCATATCAAGGTTTGAAACCGCAACCGCCAGAATGCCGAATATTGCGAAAAGCAGCACGATAAAAACGGCATATTTTACGCTTTGTCCGGCCATTTTTCACACCCTTGAAAACTGCGTGATTTAAATATATTCTAGTGAATCAATTATATATAACCTTAACTATTAATGGTCTTGGAAAGCATGGACAACCTGATCGTAATTTGCATTGACAGGGACAATGATTTGGGCAAAAAAACAGGCATAAAAGGCCCTGTCATAGGCAGGGAAAAAAACCTTGAGGCCGCGTCAAAATTGGCGCTTGCAGACCCAAGCGAAGCAGACGCAAACAGCATGTTTGCGGCAGTGAAAAAATTCGACGAGCTCAAGGAAAGCGTGAAAAAGGTGCAGGTTGTAACCCTCACAGGCCACAGCAAGGCAGGCTTCCAGTCAGACAAGGAAATAAACAGGCAGCTTGACGAGGTAACCGCAAAATACAAGACAGAGGGCTTTGTCCTTGTCACGGACGGCGCGGAAGACGACCAGGTAATGCCAATACTGCAAAGCAGGGCAAGGATTGTCTCAAAGGAAAACGTGATAGTAAGGCAGGCCCAGGAAATAGAGTCAGCTTTCTTCACAATCAAGGAGGCAATAAAGGACCCTTATGTTGCAAGGATTATTTTTGGAATACCGGCAATAGTGCTGTTGCTCTTCGTGGCCCTGGGAAGCACCTCTTTCCAGATAATCGCGCTTGTGCTCGGAATTTACCTTTTGCTCAAGGGCTTTGGAATAGAAGAGCCCATGATAGACGCATTCAGAAGCATAACAGGCAGCATTTCAGTGCAAAGAAGCAGCTTCCCGTTTTACATAGGAGCCATATTCATTGCCGCATTCGGAATAATCACAGCATACAACAAGTTCCTCACAATACAGTTCTCAAACCCGCTGCTTGACGCCGCAACAATCATACAAACAACTTACCTTTTCATCGCCCTTGCGGGAATAAGCGCCGTAATAGGCAGGTGCATTGACATGGTGCACCTCAAAAAAGCATACCTTTTGAGAAAATACCTGCTCACAGGGGTAAGCATTCTCCTGTTCTGGTGGATCCTTGACACTGCCACGCTTGTGCTCCTGAGGGAAGTGGACCTCAACCTCTTCATCGCAACAATACTCGGAAGCTTTGTGCTGTTGCTTGTGACATTCAGGCTGAGCGAAACAATTGACATAAGGGAAAAGGTCACAAAGCTCCTGATAGGCCTGCCAGTATATAACGCAAACGGCACATGGCTCGGCAGGGTAGAGGCAATAGACAACAAGAAAAAAAGCATAAAGTTCGTAAGCAACGAAACAAAAGAAAACATTGAAGTGAACAAGAAAAACTTTTCATTCAAAAAAAGCAGGATAGTGCTGAGCGCATAAAGGAGTTGAAAAAAAAATGTATAGGCCGCAGCAAATACTAGCAAGAAAAATCAATCGTAGCCGCCAAAGAAAACCAACGGGCATTCCGCTAATAAATACTGTTAGGCAAGACAGGCCTGCAAAAAGAAAAGCTCCAACGCTTCAAAGAGTTGCCAAAAGAAAACGGCTTGCAAGGCAACTGGCAAGAAAGATAGCAAAGGCAAAAGCGCAAAAAAGAAAAGCCAAACAAGCGCAGCATGACCCTTTAATTAAGCCAGTAAAAAAGCGGTACACTTTGCAAGCAAGAGGCAGATAATCTCTTAGGCATACACCACAGGGCTGCTGCATTGCAGGCTGGAGCGGGAAAAACTTTTATTCAAAAAAAGCGGGATAATGCCGAGAGAGCGCATAAAGGATTATGCAACTGTTTTCTTTGCAACGGTCTTTGAATCCACGCTTGGAAGGTAGGACAAAATCTTTTTCAGCGAAGACAAAAGAGTTGTGGTCCTGCTTCCTTTCACAAAGGCGTTGGCCAAAACCTCGTTGAGCGTTGAAACAGGAATAACCCTGATTTTCTTGAGCTCTGACTCCGGCAAAACAATGTCAGCCATGTTTGCCTTCGGAATCACAACCTCTGTAAAGCCGGCTTTTATTGCCGCCTGAATCTTGCTTGACACGCCGCCAATCGGCAAAACCTCGCCCCTCACCGACAAGGAACCTGTCATTGCAAGGCACTGCTTAATCGGAATGCCCTCAGCCGCACTGATGACTGCAGTGGCAACGCTCACGCTCGCACTGTCGCCTTCAACGCCCTCATAGGTCTGCAAAAACTGGATGTGCAAATCGTGCCTGCTCA
Source organism: archaeon (assembly GCA_041645325.1). Lineage (GTDB taxonomy): Archaea > Iainarchaeota > Iainarchaeia > Iainarchaeales > JAFCCL01. Next base: position 17,918 of record JBAZQI010000004.1, on the reverse strand, counting down.
CATCCTTGCCTGAAACCTTTTTGATTAAGGCGCTGACGTTCTGCACTGCCTCCTTTGCAATCTCCCCGAGCTTTCCCGTCGCAATAATCCTGCCCTCGCTTCTTGAGGCGGCAGGAGCCATTTCAGCCTCAATAGGCAAAATCATTCCAGCGCTTCCATCACTGCTCACAGCAAGGCCGTTAACCCTGCCGATTGCACTACCCTCTGTAAGGTAAACCTCATACTCCTTCTTCTGCTCAATGAATTTGTCAACAATCTGCTGTTCCAAAGTTCGCGCGGCAAACTTTGCCTGCGTAACATCCTCCGACAGCACTAAGGCATGGCTTTTTTCCTTCGCAATGTCACCTGCAGCCCTAATCAGGCCGCCGAGGTCGCGCAGCTTCAGGGTAAGCTTGCCCTTGTGCTCAGCCCTTCTCCTTGCCTCAAAAATTATTTCCTCAACAGCCTCCATGCTGAAGGCAGGGATCTTCCCGTCCTTTTTGACTTCCTGGGCAATAAACTGCACAAGCTTTTCCCTGTTCTCAGGCGTGTCAGGCATGTCAGAATTCATGTAAATCTCATAGCCATAGCCCCTAATCCTGCTCCTCAGGGCAGGATGCACTTTGCGCAGGGCCTCATAGTTGCCGGAAGCAACCAAAACAAAATCACATGGAACCGCCTCGGTCTTTGTCATTGCACCGGAGGAAAGCTCGCTCTGCCCTGTAATGCCGTACTTTTTCTCCTGCATTGCAGTCAAAAGCTCCTGCTGACTCTTCGGGGAAAGCGTGGCAATCTCATCAAGGAAAAGAACCCCGCCGGAAGCCCTGTGAATCATGCCTGGCTCAACCCTCAAATGAGGAGGCGTACCCAAGCCGCCTGAATTGTGAACCAAAATGCCTTCTACAAACAGGTTTCCTGTTTCTGTTGTAACATTGTAAACATGGCCTTTGAAAGGGCGCTTTGAAACAGAAGAAACTTTTGCAGGAACGGCTTTTGCGTTTTTCTCTTCCATGATTAGAAACATGTTGGAAAGGGTTAAAATGCTTAGCTTTTGGTTAGGCTGCCCAGCGGAAAAAGCGGAGCACGCATTATTTCCTTATTGAGAAACTTGTAATGCACGTTCGCAGTGCCTTCTTTGAATACAAACAAAACATTCAGGTCATCTTGGTTGAAATATTCGGTGGCATTTTTTGAATCTTCTCGACGGGAATTGCCTTCCAGTGTATCATGCGTAAGAATAATGGTTCTGCCACGCAATTCGGCATTGCTTTGGGAATATTCGCTGGAAGCTTCCTGCGACAGGTAAATTGAATCTTTTAGGGAATTGCCCCAAATGTCTACAGCATTGTAATCCGGTTCAAAATATTTGAAGCTTTTTGATTCTATTCCATTGGAAATTATTACTTCAATAAGCGTGAATGGTTTTTCCGGCTGCAGCTCAAATTGATAGTATACAAAATCGTCGCTGCCTTGCCTGTGCGAATCCAGAAACATTATTGGCAACTCGGTTTCTGCACCGATTATGCTCATGTCGGTGTAGGTGGCGCTGCTGTAAAGGAAAAGTGTTGCCCCTGCAAGGACAAAAAGGTAGCTAATTATAATGTCCAGAAAACCTGTTGAAGAAAATCTACGCATGAAAATAACGCACCTCACAAGTTGTTTTTGGCTTCATTCTTCCTAAAGCGAGCACTAAGAAAATATAATCCAGTCAAAACCACAGAGGCAGAAATTGGAATAAGCCAAAAGAAAAGCCAGAAGGCATGGGTTTCTTTGTCTGAAAAAAGGTATTTGACCTTGATATTGCCTTCTTCGAATTCATAAATGGCACTTAAAAAGTAGCTGTCAGTCAATTCTGCAGCGAGGAAACCTTCAGTTATATTATAATCGTGCTTGAACGTTTCACTAGTTAAGAGGGAGTAATCCCCCTCAATTTTGGCTGCATTGGAGCCAGCAGGAGAATCTTCAGACAGGGTTATCATTGCAGAACCAGATTTGGTTGAAGAAATTGCAAACTCTTTCTTGCTGCCTTTGCCTTCCTCTAGGATAGCCAATTTCCTTAGAAGCAAGGGCTTTCTGGAGCTAAGCTTGAATTCATAAAAAACGAAATCGTCATCTGAGCGGATGGAATCCAAAAATTCAACCGGCAGATTACTTTGGTTTTCTATTTCCAAAACCTTCAAATTTGTTTCGCTTGGGCTGGCAAGAATCATCAAGGCAGGGGAACTGAAAACTGCGATAAAAAAAGAAAACGCGAAAGCCAAAGCAAAGAAGGCTGGAGCTTTCAACATGGCAAGTCACATTTTCCCTTGAACTGCTTCAACCGATTTTTTTACAGAGGCATCGAAGAACTGGCTGAGATAATTGCCTGCCCCCGAAAAACGGTTTAAAGCTACGGACAGCACTTTCTCTTCTAGGGGTATTCTCAAAAGGGTTAAAGCTTGGAAGAAATTTACGCCGGGCTCTTTTAAATAAAGGCTTGCAGCTGCCTTGAAGGCGGTTATTTCCGAATCGCTGAAACCGAGTGACTTTAATGCACTTGTTTCATTCGCCCTGAAAACATTGCCGGCAAAAAGCACAGGATAAAGCCAGTTGCTTTTGCCCTGAAAGTAGTCGTCGACAAAGAAATACAAAGAAAATTTTTGGGCAACGTTGGTTGGGCTAATCTTGAAATGCTCATAAGCGCTTTTCTCGAGAAGCTCTTTATGCTCGCCGGCCCAAACCCTGTCGCAAACCAAATGGCTTTCATAGCCCGCAATAAAAGCATCACTGCAATTTTTTCCCCTAAATGCTTCAAACGCCGATTTTTTGCCAAAAGGCAAGTGTGTTATGCCCCTATCGGAATTTTTTATGTACCTTAGGTCTGGGGCAACCGACCCAAATAAGTAGTCGTCAATCTGTTCAAATGAAGAGAACTCGTTTTTCCTTTCAAGCTTTTGCAGGGCAGCAAAAGCCACCAGCGCGTGAGTGAACCAGAAAGCCATATTAGTAACATCTTTAAGCAAGGCTTTAATTATTGGTTTTGGTACGTTGATTGGGAAAAAAAACAGCCACAAAACAAGGCAAGAATACCGGGTCAGATTGACCGTTTTAGGCGCTTGCATTCCAGAGCTTTTTCTATTTCCGCTTTCATGCGTTGCTTTTTGCCAGTGGCGTAACGGAATGGAAAGTTTTCGTTGAAGAAAAGAGCCCTGTGGAAAGTTGTCCTGGGAAAGATTTTGTAGTTGGCTGTCTGAAAGCCGTCTTTTCGAAGTCTCCCGGCAGAAAGATTCTTGTAAATATTGCCGGTAGTTGCAATGCCCACGGAGTGCAAAAGCTTTTCAACATCTTTCAAAAAAGCAATGTGCTCCGCCTCGAGAGAAAGGACTTTGGAAATGCCCATCGCCAAATCTGCGAAAAAGCAATTGCCGCTAATACCTGTTTTCCAGTGTGGCACGGAAACTTCCGAGGCCAAATAACCATCAAGAAAAGCGAACCTTGATTTTTCTGAAGCAGAGAAGAGCCATTGAGGCAAGCTATATTTTGTAGTCACTTTATTTCCAACTGGCGTGCCTAATGCAACAAAGAATCGGATTATATTTCTGTCAAATGTCCTGATGTTGTAAGAATGCCCCCACTCACCGCCTTCAACGAGGCTTGTTTTGTTTTTTGAAAAGAAAAAAACTTTCAGTAAGTCTTGTTCCCATAAATCAACATCTCTTTTGTCTGAAGAAATAAACGCTATAGTATTCAGCCTTTTGTCAATTCCTCCATCGCCGAAGAGCGTTCCCAAAATGTTGAAGATTGTTTTAGCGTGCTCGTGCTTTTCGGTGAAAGGAATGAAACCGGCGCTCTTCAGCTTTTCAATGGTTTTCAATGCTATTGGAACCGCTTTCTTTGTGCCTTTAGTGTGCCACCATCTTGTTCTGCCTTGTGAAACGCCCAACAGTTTTGCGCAGCGCTTGTAGCCAAAAGAAGGATTCTCTTGAATAATTTTTTGGTATTCAGCATATTGCCTGCAGGATAATTGCTCTTCCTCAGAGTAAGTTGCAATGATATCCTGCTCGCTGACCAACACTTCGGGCTCCATGCTAGAATCTTCCGTTCTTTGGTTATAATCCCTTTTGGAAGAGCGCGTTTCCGCTGAATTATAATAAAGCCTACCTGTCGAAGGCAGGGAAATGTTTAAGCCGAACAACACTTTGGCAAAAGAAGTATTTTGCACTTGTTCAATTGCCAAAGTGTTGAAGCAGAGCCCTAAGAAAAAATTCTGTTTAGGGAAAGCGGTGAGGCTTTTCAAGAATCAGTTGAATTGCCCGAAAAGGGGGGGGTGTAAAGGTTAAGAGAAAGAGAATTAAGCTGTTTCAGGCTTAATGAGTTTAATCAGTAGGTCTTTCTTTGAAATTGCCTCTGCTTTTTTGTCTCCGTTTTTGGTTATGACTTTGTGTTCAGGAGTCAAGGTAATTTTTGATTCGCCAGCCGAAACTTCAATTACTTTGCCGTTGTAGGGGCGTCTGTTAATTGAATATATTCTTGATTTTATGAGTTCTTTTTTCTTATTCAAGCCATAGGCAAATATGGCTTCGCCTTTTGGAAAGACAATTGCTTCGTAATCACCGGCAGATTTCTCAACTAAATCAGGGTATTTTTCCGACATCTGTTTCCACAACTGTTCAAAAGAAAGCTTCTCTTCAACACCATTACGGCAAACAACAAATTTAACTTCGTCAATAAACGATTGCAACGGGTCATGCCTCACGTCCCCGAGCAATGCGCCTGCCCTTGCGCCTGTTGCCTCAATGAAAGGCGCAGTTTTCTTTAAAGAGTTGTCAACCAATAGCTTGGGAGTCTGTTTTGTGCCCTGGGGCCTCATCTGCATTCCCAGGCCAAATGCAACCATCAGCAAGCCGTCAAGCAAAAGCAAGGCGGCAAAAACAACGTCAGGAACCCAGCCCATCTGCCAGATGAAAAACGAAAGGATGAACGCGCCCATTGGAAGCAAAAAGCTCATCAAACGCAAATTGTCATCCTGCTTTCTTGCCTCAAGCCTGTCCTTATGGATTATTTTCCTGCCCATTCCCGCCTTCACAGTTCTTACCTTGGGATTGTTCGAGTCGGCATGATTTGGGTAAATCATAATGTCATGAAGCTGTGAAACAGGCATTATCTCGGCCATTGCCTGCGCAAGCATGCTCTTGCCTGTTCCAGGCAGACCAATAAGCAAAACATTCCTTTTCTGCGCAGCCGCCTTTCTTATCAGCTCAACGCTTTTCTCCTGCCCCACAACCTGGTCGATTGTTCGCGGAGGCACAGGAACATCTGCAGTGCTTTTCAACTTTGAATCAGGCTTGGCAACATGCGGCATAATAGTTACTTATATGAATTGCAAGGATTAAAAAGCTATTGAAAACATTAGCTTGACATTTGCACCAAAAACAATTCTGAAACCGGATTTGCAAAAAAGCCTATTGCGCAACCAATTAAATAGGTTATTTCCTTATTTTTGCAGCGCCCCTGCCATTTTAAATATTTCCAAGCCCTTTTGTTTAATATCAAAGGACAAAAATACGGCATACAAAATTTGACCTTTGATAGCTATCAAAAGGCATTTAAAAAAGTTTCATAATTAATGCCTTTTGATATTAAGTGATTAATGATGAAGCTTGTTGTTTTGGGAACCAGCTGCAGCAATCCAACCGTTGAAAGGAATTTGACAGCCATAGCGCTGCAGTTTGAGGGCAACTGGTTTTTGTTCGATTGCCCTGAGGGAACCCAGAGGCAGATGATGCAATGCGGCGTAAGCTATATGAGGGTGCACTCGATTTTTTTGAGCCATTTCCACGCAGACCATGTCCTCGGATTGCCTGGCCTGATGGCAACAATGGCAATGCATGAAAGGGATGTTCCGTTGAATGTGTACGGACCGAGGGGGACAAAAAGGGAAATAGAAAAAATAATGGACCTTGCACTGATGAAAAGGAATTTTGAGATAAGGGTGAAAGAGGTTTCAAGCGGAAGAATAGCGGAAGGCGAAAAGTATTCAATTGAGACCTTTCCATTGAAGCACGGCGTTCCATGCCTTGGGTTTGCATTCAAGGAAAAGGACAAGGAAGGAACGTTCCAAAGGGAAACGGCATTAAAGCTCGGCATTCCAGAGGGGCCTTTGTGGAGCAAACTACAGAAAGGAGAAAAGGTACGAGTTGGCAAAAAGGTTTTCAGGCCCGAACAGGTGATGGACTATGAAAAGGGAAGGCAGGGAAAAAAGGTTTCAATTGTAATGGACACTCTTCCAAGCGATTCTTACTTTGACGCAATAAGGGATTCTGATGTCCTTGTGCATGAAGCGGCATTCCTGGAAAAGCACATCACAAGGGCAAAGGAAACAAAGCACTGCACTGCAAAGCAGGCGGCATGGGTTGCCGAGCAGACAAAAGCAAAAAAGCTTGTCATAGTGCACATTTCACCGCGCTACAAAAGCAACAAGGACGTTGAAAACGAGGCAAGGCAGGAATTCGGAAACGTTGTAGTGCCAAAGGACCTGGAAGAAATGGAAGTGTGATTTAGGCTCTAAACTGCGACGGGCTGAAGATTAAGCAACTGATACAAGTCTGCTGCAGCTCAGACGTGAAAGAGAAGCAAAGGAAGTTTAGGGCGCTGCTTAAGGCTAGCAAAGATATGGGCTGTAGGGATCTGCTTGTGATAACCGAGAATACCGAGAAGTCAGCGCAGATGGAATGGTTCGGTATATAATGCGCAGGGTCAGCTTCATCCCTCTTTGGAAGTGGCTCCTCAGCCGGCGCGCATGATGCTGCTTCTCGCACAGCATGCCCAGCGAGGCTCTGGGAAAGAAGGCTAGGGTTGCCTGAATTTTTGCTTGTGTGAAGACGCGGAAAACGCTCTTCAGACCAGCTTATTGGATGGAATTGCCCGCTTTTCTGCAGGATGCACTAGGCAACAAGGGCGCAAGGGAAAGCCAAATGTATTAGGGTCATAATTCTGCAGTGCCCATCTTTTTCTAAAATAGGGTTGACACCATTTTTCCGTTTTGTTTGTTTTCATTTCTTCTACTGCCTGCAACACCTATATAAGCCATTTTAAAAAGATTAACAGCCACAACAACCAACAGTTTTGCAATTGATACCTGACCCAACATTAACCCAACTGCCGTCTGCTTGACATACCCAAGTGCAGCAACCCGTTGCAAAATCACATGAACCAGACCAACATGCAGCCCCCTTAGAGTAAGTCTTGCCTCCCCATGTGCAGACGATAGCAGACGGAATATTTACACAACTAACTGTACCATCTGCATTTACAACCCTAATTGCCTGCATAGCAGCACAAGTGCCCGTAACTCTCCTTTGTAAATAAGCTGTATTCGCCTCCAATGTGACATCGCCGCTTGCCCCGCCGCCTGTTAAACCTGTGCCAACAGAAACACTGGTAATGTCGCCAGTACCGACATCGTCCGTTTCACAGGCAACAGTGCCATCGGCATTAATCACCCTTATTGAATTTCCAACTGCGCAGGTTCCGGAAACCCTGTTTTGCAAAACAGTTGTATTTGCAGAGATGGTTCCGGTAGTCGTTATTGGATTTGGGGATAAGGTAATCCCTGTTCCGGCAGAAATGCTGGTTACACCAGCAGCACCAACATCATCGGCTTCACAGGAAACCGTGCCATCAGCATTAATCACCCTTATGCTGCTGCCGACAGCACACAGGCCAGTGACCTGCTGCTGAATCTTTGCAAGCGACTGAACCAGGCTGGCATCACCCTGAAAATAACCCTGAATTGTGGACAAAGCATGCCCAGGATTTGGAACAACACCAGGCAAAACAACATACGCAAAAGCGCCAACCACAAAAACAGTCACTATAAAAACCACCACAAGATGAAAAAAAGAGTTTGGGACAGTGAGCTTTAAAGACATAAAACAAAACACCTTTTTCTTACGCTTATTATTCAACGATTTTAGAATATTTAAAGGTTGGGATACCTTTCTTGCGCTTATTATTCAACGATATTTGCATTATGGCCTTTTTGGCAAGTTTGAAAACCAAAAAACAGGCAATAATCCGGATAAAATACTAAATTTTCATAATAAAGGCAAGCTTGTAGTAAGGCGGCAAAGTGGTTGTTGAGGCCGAGGTTCCAGAAACTGCCACAGACGCACCTCCGCCTGATGCTGAAGACCCGCTAATACTAACAGCGGTTGTGTCTGTAAAATTGGGAACGATATCATAACTAATTGAGTCATAATTTTCCCCTTCTGGAATCTGTATAACAGCCCAGTCAAAGCTAATTCCATGTCTGTGCCCAGTTGCGGCTTCGCCATAAGTGCCCACACCATGAGTATGCGCCGGTACAGTAACACTATAAGTCCCAGGCGCATGAGTATGGGAAGCAGTGCCCCCAGTGCCGCCGGGATTTACACCCGCTGTCCAGCCATAAATAAATTTATCCCTCAGGTCAGGAGTTCCGGCTGTGCCATCACACAAATGCCATCCGGCCGGAACGCTTGCCAAGGTGCCGGACCACATAACAATAACACCGGATGGCACCCCTCCTCCGCCAGCCGCTTCACAAGTAACAGTGCCATTGGCATTAATCACCCTTATTGAATTTCCAACTGCGCAGGTTCCGGAAACCCTGTTTTGCAAAACACTTGTATTTGCAGAGATGGTTCCGGTAGTTGTTATTGGATTTGGGGCTAAGGTAATCCCGGTTCCGGCAGAAATGCTAGTTACACCAACATCATCGGCTTCACAGGAAACCGTGCCATCGGCATTAATCACCCTTATGCTGCTGCCGACAGCACACTGGCCCATGACCTCCTGCTGAATCTTTGCAAGCGACTGAACCAAGCTGGCATCACCCTGAAAATAACCCTGAATTGTGGACAAAGCATGCCCGGGATTTGGAACAGCACCAGGCAAAACAACATACGCAAAAGCGCCGGTTAAGAGGGCAATTATAATAAAGGCGATTATAAGGTGGAAAAAAGAGTTTGGAACAGTGAGCTTTAAAGGCATAAACAACCATCTTTTTTGTTAGTATATTAGGTCTTTGGGGTATTTAATTTTTTGGATTAAAGATTAAAGCAATCCTTTGGAAATTTAATAATCCTGAAAGTGCATCGCAAACAGCTGGCAGAAACAGGAACAAGCAAACAACTCTTTTTTTCCTGAAAAAATTAGATGCAGCAACTATTGCCTACCTTAGTTCCACTCGCACAATTGCCCCATATATCCTGAAGGACACAAGTTGGACAATTGTACATACAACAACTATTGCCTACCTTAATTCCGCTAGAACAACCACCCCAAGTATCTTGAGGGACACACCGTGGATAGCCGGACAGGCAACAGCTGCCGCCTACCGGAGTTCCGCTAGAACAACCACCCCAAACATCTTGAGGAACACAAACAGTTGCCAGGCAGGTACATACTTTTGTTCCTGCACAATTACCTCCGCAACCATTTGAACAGGTATCGCCTACGCAGCGACCAGTGGCGCAACTGCAATCAGGAGTGCAACAAGCCTTGGTGCCTGCGCAGGTTCCGCCGCAGCCGTTTGGGCAAGTGCTGCCAGTGCAAGTGCTGGCTGCACAACCGCAATTTGGAGTGCACGGAGCAGTACCGCTGCATACCCAAGCACCACCGCTGAATCTCAGATAATCTCCGTCTGCACAGGTTGGCAACACGGCTATTTGAGCAATTGTTTTGCAATTGTTTCCGCTTTGGTCACAATAGGCTGTTGCCCCGACAGGGCCTTCTACATCAAGCTTTAACGGCCCTACGGTCCCAGTACTCGGGCTTGTCGTTCCAATGCCGACAGCCCCTTGAACAAGCAATCCTTCAGCAGGCGCAGTATTCGTCCCGGAATATGCTGAGCCAACAACAGCACCGCCCTCAACATCCAGCTTATTCTTAGGGGCGTTGATGCCAATTCCGATGTTGCCGCCGCTTTCATACAATACACTGTTTACCAGTGCTGTTGCCGCATTCCATTTTGCCAAATAGTTAGCTGTTCCGGAACCGCCCAAGCCGGCAGCACCGACATCATCGGCTTCACAGGAAACCGTGCCATCGGCATTAATCGCCCTTATGCTGCTGCCGGCAGCACATAGGCCAGTGACCTGCTGCTGAATCTTTGCAAGCGACTGAACCAGGCTGGCATCACCCTGAAAATAACCCTGAATTGTGGACAAAGCATGCCCGGGATTTGGAACAACACCAGGCAAAACAACATACGCAAAAGCGCCGGTTAAGAGGGCAATTATAATAAGGGCGATTATAAGGTGGAAAAAAGAGTTCGGAACAGTGAGCTTTAAAGGCATAAATAACCATCTTTTTTGTTAATATAAGGCCTTTGGGGTATTTAATTTTTTGGATTAATGTTATGCAAAGGCTGGTGTGTTGATGAAGGCAGTGATTCTTGCGGCTGGCTTGGGAAAGAGAATGAGGCCCCTTACCGACAAAAAGCCAAAGGCGCTTGTCAAGCTCAAGGGAAAGCCGTTGCTTGAACATGTGCTTGAATCGTTCAAAAAGGCCGGCGTTGAAGAGGCTTTTCTTGTGGTGGGCTTTGGCGCTGACAAGATAATGAAAAGGTTTGGCAGGAATTTCAATGGAATGAAGCTAAGCTATGTTGAGCAAAAGATTGCGATGGGAACGGCACACGCATTGCTGCAGGCAAAAGGAAAAGCCAGGGGAAGGTTTCTGGCAGGAAGCACTGACGTAATAGTTTCCCCGAAATTGTGGAAACTACTTGCGAAAACAAATGGCTTTGAGGCCGTTGTTGCATTGAGGGAGGACAAGCAGCCTGAAAGGTATGGCGTTGCACTTGTTTCGGGAAAAAAACTTGAGCAGATTGCAGAAAAGCCCTTGGGAAAAATTGAAAGCAATCTCGTGAACACAGGCTGCTACGCCTTTTCGCAAAAAATATTTCCTGCGCTTGAGGCCGTGAAGATCAGCGAAAGGGGAGAATTTGAGCTCACTGACGCCATCAATGCCTTGGCCGCAAAAGGAAAAGCAGGGTTTGTCCTGCACAAGGGAAAATGCCTTGACATAGGCACAATTGTGGATTTGAAAAAAGCTGAGAAAGATTAATTAATAAGGGAGAACACTGTTTTTTTACCATGCGCTTCATTGAGGGCTTTGTTGCACTGATGGCCTTGTCAGCGGGAATGATTTTTGCGGCCCTTAATTTTGTCATGGACTGGCTTGCGCAGGCGGCAATGCTTGCAGGCGCCGCGATTTTAATAGCACTTGACGTCTTTGCATTGCTCGTGTGGCTTGTGAACTGGAAATACTACCCTGAAAAATAGAACTGAATTAAAAGGCAGTTGGGAACTGTTTACTTGAACGAGAAGCTCTGTCCCGGCTTTAGGATTATCGGCTTTGTTTTCAAAATGCTTTTCTCAATCTTTTGCTTGAACTCTTTCGGATCCTGTTCAATCATCTTGAAAGTGTTGTAATGCATTGGAATTGCATACCTTGGCTTCATGATTTTTACAGCCCTGATTGCGTCAACGCAGTCCATTGTTTCAGCACCCCCGATTGGCAGCAATGCAACATCAGGGCAAATCTGGCCGAAGTCGTCCATAAGGTCGGTGTCGCCGCTGTGGAAAACGCTTTTTCCGTTCTGGGTTATGAGAAAGCCCAGCGGGTAAAATGACTGGGGATGATGCGCCGGCATTGCCCTTATGTCCACGCCCCTCAGGTTCAGCGTTTCATGCATTTTAATCGGATGAAGCAGGCGCTTGCTTGCATTGAGCTCCTGCAGCACAGATTCGGATGCCACAACGCAACTGCCGTCCCTTTCCACTATTTTTTCAATGAGGCTTTTGTCAAAGTGGTCAAAGTGCTCGTGCGTCACAAGAATCAGGTCAATGCCCTTGAGGTCCTGCTGTTTTGCCGCGCAGGCCTCAAGCCTTTTGAAAGCAGGGTCGTCATTGCCAGAAGAAACATAGGGGTCAATCAGGACATTCCTGCCAGGAAACCCCACTTTGAAGAAACTGTGGCCAAAATAGCTTATTGAAACCATTGCCTCGCTCCCTATAGATACCTTGCGGAAAAGGCATTTAAACCAGGTCGTTTTGGCTTTGCGGGCAAAAGCCTTTTAACAAAAGGCTTGCGAAAAAAAGCCTTTTTAAAAAAAAGGCTTGCGAAAAACGATAACGAAAAACGATAGCAAAAAACAATGGCAAAAAAAAGGGAAAATTTTCTTTTCCCAAGCAGCCTTTTAACAAAACCGACGAACCCAACGGTTCGCGAGGCCCGCAAAGCCATGCTTTGCTTGGGGCTGGCGAAAAAAGCCTTTTTCCAAAAAAGGCTTGCGAAAAACGCTGGCGAAAAACGCTTCACAGGCAAAAAAAAAGTTTTCTTTTCCCAAGGCTTTTCTTTCGCAAAAGAAAAGGCTTCCCAAGGGTTTCTTGCCGAAGGCTTCTTTTTGCGAAGCGAAAAGCTTTCTTTCCCAAGGCTTTCTTTCTTTAGAAAGAAAGGCTTAAGGAAAAAATAATAAGGGGAAGCCCACTAATATAAAAGGGGATAAAATGAGGGCAAGGCTCTTTTCACTGTTTTTTGCGCTGGCTTTCCTTGCGCAGTTTGCGGGCGCGCAGTTTTACGTGCTTGAAAATCATTCGATTGAAATAACGGTTGACCAGACCGGAAATGCGCAGGTTGCAGAGCGTTATTACCTCAATTTCCAGAATGAACAGCAGCTTGCGGACTTCAGGAAAAATGTTGCCGACATAGGCGTTGATGTTGATGGCTGGCGTGCCTATGACCAGAGAATTTACCCGAGGATTGGACAGCCTGCGGACATAGCGGTGAACGGCATTTCGTTCATTGAAAATGAGAACTCGCTTGATTTTCTTCAAATGTCTTACTCGCTGAAGAGCCCGATAATGGAAAAGAAAAGCGAAACAAGCAGGATAGTGGAATACGGGCTCAGGGCTGATGCATTCAGCAATTTCATAGACGGCTCGCTTTGGGTTATCCCGAAGAACACCACAATAACTGTGCAGTTGCCGCGCGGTGTTGAAATACATGAGCCTGTGAAGCCTGACGCAATAGTGGGAGAAAACACTGTGATTTGGACGGGCTATGTTTTCGGCAACGAACTGGAACTGAATTACAGTTTTTTCAAGGAAATAGCATCCTTTGATTTGACACAGGCAATAAACGACCTTATGAAAAGCAACCTGTTCCTGATACTGCTTGCTGTTGCGGCCGTGGCTTTTGCCGTAATTCTTGTGAAAAGAAAGGCCATTGCAGGCAGTGTGGAAAACTATGTGATAGCGCATTCCGATTTTGGCAGTGAAGAAGAGGACTGATTTTTTATTCCGCAATTGTGGTGAAAATTATGAATGCAAGCGCGACAAAGCCTGCAAATGAAAATGCGTTTCCAAACTGTTCAAAGCCAAGCAAAAGGGCAAGTGCAAAGAGGATTGAAAGCACGGCAATTGTGTAAATTATTGACCTGAAGGCAAGCTCTTGCTTTCCCATTCAGAACACCGCCAGGCTGAACAAAAATGTGTGCACAAACGAAAGCGCGAGGAAAAGGACAACGATAATTTTCAGGGAGTGCTTCTCAAGGATTGTGCCGTTAATAAAAATCTGCATCAAAAAGCTGACTACGACTGTAAAGAAAAGGATTGGCACCATTATCCAGCCCATTATGCCGGCAAAGTCAACAATTGCCCAAAGCAGGGCAAACATTGTGAGGAAAGGCCAGAGCCATCTCTTGCCGCCGTTGGAAATCAGGACAAAGGCGGAAATGGCAAACAGCCAGTGCAGATTGCCCATGATAAGCGAGGCTATCCAGGGCAGGTCGAATGACATTGCATGTGAAAGGAATTCAAGCAACATTTTGTATCACCATTTTTGGAATGAAAAGGTCGTGTCTAAAAAAATTGCGGCCATGAACGCGTAAAACCCAAGTTCAGTATAAAAGGTTTGGCCGAAAATATCAAGGCCTCCTTCATGCAGAATGCTAACCAAAACATAGAGCGTGAACAGCCCTACCAGCAAAAACAAGCTCCTTGTCACAAAACCCATTTTCCATCACACCAAGAAAAGATTGTAAGCAATCAGCAAGGCATAAGCTGCAAGGAAATTGACCACAAGCAAATGCTTTGAAAGTTCCGGAACAGATTCGGAAAAGGTAAGCACGGCAATCTTCAGGAGATAATTCACGAAAAGGAAGCCGCCTGCAAAATAGACCCAGCCACTGGTCATCTCAAAATCAGTAAAAGCCCAGCCAAGAAAGCAAAAAACAAAAAAGCCAACGATTATGCTCTTGGACCTGCCTTCAAAAAAAAAGAAAAGAATTGCGGCAAATGCAAAAAGGTAATGGAAATTGTTGAACAGAAGCCCTGCTAGCCAATTCAGGTCAAGAGCGATGACGGCATTAAGGAATTCGAAAAACATAGGACCCTTAAGTAAAAGGGGCAGGAAGAAGTATATAAAGTTAATTATTGGCAGTTAATTAGTGAATTATTTCCTTTTTCTTTGCAGTTTTGAGCCGCAATCAGGGCATTTTTTGGCATTGGAATCGGCCTGAAGGGCTTTGCCGCAGGCAGGGCATTTTAGGGAAAAGCTTATTTCCTTGCCGATTTTGCCCCTCATTGCTGCTTCAAAAGGGATTTTGAGCATTTTTGCAAAATTCTGGATGCTGTAATCGTCTGTTATGAGGATGAAATCCCTGCCCTGTTTTTTGAGGTCAAGGGCAAGCGCCAGAAGCGAAAGGTCTGCCTTGCTGAGCCTGTCAAAGCCCTTTGAGCGCACCAGGGATTCCACTTGCCCAAGGGTTTCTTTTTCAGGCTCCTGCAGGGAAAGAATGCGCTGGCTCAGGGCGTTTTCCATGAGCAACCTGCTTCTCATGTCCCTGAACTCGCCAATTATAATGGGCGTGGTAATGTAGGCGTGCCCTGGCCTGAATTCAAAGGAAAAATCGTTTAAAACAGCGGAGCTGTCTATAAGGAAGAGCATGCAATAAAGAACGCTGTTATAAGTATTAAAAGGGTTTTACATTAATCTTATTGCGGTGCATTTTATGGATTTCGGGCAAAAGGTGCAGAGCCTCAGCGGCATTGAAGCAAAAACCCTTAAGGCGCTTGATGCCGAAAAATTCGAGGCAGTTGAAGAAATTGCCAAAAGGTCAGGCTTGCCTATTGACAGCGTGAGAAGGTCACTTGAATGGCTGAAAGAAAAGGCGTTCATTGATGTTTCCGAGGAAAAGAGCGAAGAAATTGTTTTGACGGCCGTGGGAAAAAGCAGTTTGGGCAAGGCATTGCCTGAAAGGCTTTTTGCCGAGGCATTGCAGCAGCTTAACGGGAAAGGCAGCCTTGAGGATGTTTTCAAAAAAAGCCAGCTCAACAGGCCTGAATTCAATGTGGCAATGGGCCTTGCGAAAAAAAACGCTTGGATCAGCATCAGGGCGGGAAAGGAAACGCTGCTTGAGTTCACAGGCCTGGAAAAAGATTTTTTGGAGGGCAATTATCCCCTGGAAAAGGCAATGAAAAAAATCGGGGAAATGCTGGAACCCAGCAACGAGGAAAAAAAGGCGCTGGAAGAGGCGTTGAAAAGAGGGCTTGTGGAAAAAATTGTGAGGGCTGAAAAAAAGGCGAGGATTAATGCGGAAGGAAAAAAGGCCCTTGAATTGCTTTCAGGGGTAAAGGGCAGGGCATACGACATTCAGGGCGAGGTGCCAAAAATCTTTGCAGGAAAAAGGCAGGCATACGAGCAGTTTTTGGACAGCGCAAGGGCAAAGCTAATTGCAATGGGCTTCAGGGAAATGGAAAGCCCCCTGATAACGCAGGAATTCTACAACTTTGACGCTTTGTTCCAGCCGCAGGGCCATCCGGCAAGGCAATGGACTGACACCTACCAATTGAAGCAGCCAAGGTTTGGAAAACTGCCGGACAAAAGAATTGTGGAACAGGTCAAGGCCTGCCATGAAAACGGGTGGAAAACCGGAAGCAAAGGCTGGGGCTATGAATGGAGCGAAGAAATCGCGAAAAAAGTGATGCCTGCGGCGCATGGAACTGCGCACAGCGCAAGGCAGCTTGTCAAGGGCGTTGAGGTTCCCGGAAAATACTTTGCGATTGCAAGGTGCTACAGGCCTGATGTTGTTGACGCCTCCCATTTGATTGAGTTCAACCAGATGGAAGGAATAATTGTGGGAAAGGATTTGAACTTCAGGCATTTGCTTGGAATGCTGAAAGAATTTGCGGTTGAAATAACGGAAGCAAAAAGCGTAAAATTCTCCACAGGGTACTACCCTTTCACTGAGCCAAGCTGTGAGCTTTATATAGAGCATCCAAAAATAGGCTGGCTTGAAATTGGCGGCGCTGGAATTTTTAGGCCTGAACTTACGACGCCACTCGGGGCCAAAGAACCCGTGTTAGCCTGGGGTCTGGGAATAGACAGACTTGCAATGATTAAGATGGGAATCAAGGACATAAGGCAGTTGTTCTCTCAAGATTTAAATTGGTTAAGAAACATGCCAATCGTTTAACTTTTAAGACAAAGTCTTTTAAAATATTTGTATATACAAAGTATATACGTGATGTTTGTGGGGCTGAATAGAACTTTTGATGCCAAAGTCTGGAAAACCGGGAATGCCTTGGTTATAACAGTTCCTGCGTCGATAGTTAAAAAGTTTAAAGTTAGGGAAAAAGAAGTTTTGGAAGTAACGATCAAAAAATAGGCCGGTTGAAACATGAACAACGAAGAAATATCAAAAGAGGCTTTGGAGGATTTGTACTGGAAAAAGGGGCTTTCCCTTTCTAAAATAGCAAAGCAGTACAATATGAAATCTCCAAATGCTGTTACTTACCACATGCAAAAGTTTAATCTTTCTAGAAGGCCAAGCAGCAGAAAAGATAGTGCAAAAAATCCATTCTCTGGAAAAAAAGATGAGAAAGCCTACCTTATCGGATTAAGAACGGGGGATATCAATGCACGAAAACATTGCAGGCAGGTAGTAGCTTGCACTACCTCCCCAAAACAGGCACAAATGAAAATGTTTAGGACTACTTTTGAAAAATATTCTCCGGTCAATGAGTATGAAGCTAAGGGTGGATTTACCGAGAAAACTAGAAAAATAAACTGTTTTTTGCACCCTTCATTTGATTTCTTAATAGAAAAACCAAAAGCAATTCCTGAATGGATTCTAGACAGCAAGGAGTTATTTTATTCATTTTTGGCTGGTTACTGTGATAGTGAAGCCAGTTGGATAATAACCAAACATAAAAAGTACGGCGGCAGATGGAAAGACCTTGTTTTCAGCCTGGGTACGTGCGATAAAACTATCTTAGAGCAGATTAACCAAAAACTAAAAGAACTCGGTTTTAACTCACACTTTTATTTGGTTAGAAGAAAAGGAGTTTACGGAACAAGAATATGCAATCTGGATTTGTACAGAGTCATGATAACAAGCCATAAGGATGTCGTAAAACTGGCAGAAACCCTATTGCCTCTTTCTAAACATGAAGAAAAGCAAGCGGCAAAGTTACGAATTATAAACTACGAAAAGAAGAACATTAAAATAAAAATTCTAAAAAAGAAAAATTTGGGGACTGTAAATATTGAGTGTACTAACTGCGGGCACAAGAAAGTCTGGAGAAATGGCTTTAAAAAATATAAAAGCACAAAATATCTGAGGTATAAATGCCCATTATGCAAAAGAGAATTTGAAGAGGGAAAAATCAATGCCTAATGTCGAAGCGAGCAGAAAGGACTTACTCAAGTTGATTGGAAAAAACTTGGGCAAAGAACAGCTTGAGGAGGCACTTGACTATGCAAAAGGCGGAATAGATAGCACAGAAGGCGATAGAATAGTAATTGAAGTCAAGGACACCAACAGGCCGGATTTGCTGAGCGCCGAGGGGATTGCAAGGGAGATAAGGGGCAGGCTGGCGAAAGAAAAGGGCGTTCCAAAGTACAGTGTGAGG
>JBAZQI010000003.1:0-56581 GCA_041645325.1 archaeon | reverse complement strand
CTTCGTCATTGTAAGCCGGAAAGAAAACGGAAATTGATTTGGATACCGGTTTTTTGCTGGCGGAAGAAGAGGCCATTTTTGAATCACACAAAACATAAGGGAATACAGTTTAAATCTTTTTGCGTCCGTATGGTTTAAAGATGCATGGGATAAACGAGTCGCGTAACATAGAAGTGCCTGTTTTCGAAATCTCGGGAAAAAAGCTTGACCTGGGGTGCGGGAACAACAAGATTGAAGGCGCGTTTGGCGTGGACTATTTTAAAACAGATTGCGCTGATTTGGCATGGGACCTTGAAAATCCGCTTCCGGAAAAATTCCGGAACGCTTTTGACTTGGTTTACAGCGCAAGCGTTTTGGACCATATGGGAAACCCAATGCAGTTTTTGCGCAATTGCGCAATTTACGCAAAGCCAAATGGCTTTGTGCAGGTAATTGCCGACAATGCGGATTACTGGCGCTACCACAAAAAGGGCAGGCCTTTTGGAAACTACCATGCATTGTTATGGTTCAAGGAAAGCCAAGAGCTTGCTGTCCAGCACAAAATGATGTTCCAGCCAGGCCACATTGAAACAATGTTCAAAATGCTTGGCCTTGAGATTGTTGAAAAAAAGCTTTTTTGGCGGCAATCCATAGACTATCTTTTCCCAAGGCACCTGGGCACGGCCTACTTTTCAATTGTGGGAAAAAAGGCAAAATGAGGGCAATGCCGTGTTTTTTTGCCGTTTGAGGAATGCACCAAATCCTATTTAAGAATTCGCGGGGATAAAGATTATATTATATAATATATATGGCGGGCTTTTTGGTGATTTTGTGAAGATTCTTGTTACTGGCGGCTGCGGTTTCATTGGAAGCAATTACATCAGAAGGCATTTGGAGAAAAAGCCGGGCGATGAGATTGTGAACCTTGACAAGCTGACTTATGCCGGAAGAAGGGAGAACCTGCAGGATTTGGAGGGTGGGGGCAATTACAAATTTGTGAAAGGGGACATTTGCGCTCCCAAAGATGTGGAAAGGGCAATGCAAGGCTGCGAGGCTGTGGTTAATTTTGCCGCGGAGAGCCATGTTGACCGCTCTATTGAGAATGCGGATGCTTTTGCAAAAACCAATTTTTTGGGAGTAAAAGTGCTCTGCGAGGAAGCGCGGAAGCAAAACGTGAAGCGCTTTTTGCAGATTTCAACAGACGAGGTTTATGGCCAGATTGCAAACGGCAGCTTTAAGGAAACCGACATGTTGAATCCAAGGAACCCTTACAGTGCCGCAAAGGCAGGCGGCGAATTGCTTGCAATGGGCTATTATACAACGTACGGCCTGCCTGTGCTTGTCACCAGAAGCAGCAACAATTATGGAATGTACCAGTTTCCGGAAAAGGTTGTTCCGCTGTTCATAACAAACCTGATGCGCGGAAAAAAAGTGCCTCTTTATGGGGAGGGCAAGAATGTAAGGGATTGGCTTTTTGTTTTGGACAATTGCAATGGCATTGAGGCGGTGCTTGAAAAAGGAAAAGCCGGGGAAATTTACAATATCGGCGGCGGCAACGAGCTGCAGAACATTGAGCTCACAAAAATTATTCTCAAAGAGCTTGGAAAAGGAGAAGAAATGATTGAGCGCGTGCCTGACAGGCTTGGACATGACTTGAGATACAGCCTTGACTGCAGCAAGATTGAAAAAGAGCTTGGCTGGAAGCCAAAAACCGATTTCAGGAAAGGATTGCACGAAACTGTGCAATGGTACAAGCAGAATGAAAAATGGTGGAAGCAATTGGTGGAATGAAAATGGGCAGATTAAGGGTTTTGTTGGATACAAACATTTACGGTTATGTAATCGAGTTTGACCTGGATTTGGTTCAAAGAATCACAAGCTGCAATAGGATTGTAGTCTATGGAAATACCGTGATTAGAAAGGAGTTAAGGGATACCCCAAAAGAGAAAAAAACAGAAACAATGCAGGGTTATAGGATGCTGCTATTGAACAACTTTGACTTGATTGCCGGAAAACATGTAATTCCAGTAACCAAACAAACCGAAGAACTGGCTAAAGAATACTTCAAAGAGTTCAAGGGAAACAAGGGGGTTCAAAGCTGGCAAAAAATAAAAAACGATTTTCTTATTGTCGCTTCAGCCGCGTTAAAGAACCTTGACATGGTAGTGAGCGAAGACAACAAAACAATGCTTTCAAAGAAAGCTGTAGACAGCTACCAAGTGGTAAATGGAAAACACCTAATCAGAACACCAACATTCTTTGACTATAAGAACTTCAAAAAAATAGTTACGTCGTGTGATACTTAATGAATTGCCGGATGAATTTCCTGAAAGAAGGGTCTTTTTTGGCTTCCTTAACAGATTCCACAAATGCCCTTATCTTAGTATTTCTGCTCATACAAAATAATACATTGCAAACAAATTTAAATATATCAAAACAGTGCGGTACAATGGCGGAAGCAGTTGGTGAAAAAAGATGATAAAAGAATTTATTGAAGAAGAATGGAGCGGCGTGCAATCCAAGATATTTATGGCTAGAAATCCATACATTACGAGCATATTGATTAGCTTTTTGCTGGGAGGCATTCCAATTTTATGCAGTATAGAACCAATTAATGCAGTTACAGGTCTAGGCTTTGTTCTTATTTATTCTTATGTTCTGACAGGATATCTTTTTGCTAAAGAAATTGCGCCTTATTCAGTATTATCATTTTTACTTATTTTAAAAGAATATTTAGACGAAAGATTTAGCCAGTGGAGGTTTTGAAAATGGCGCTTCGTGGAGTAATTCTTGCAGGGGGAACTGGAAGTCGTTTGTTTCCCCTCACCAAAGTTTGCAACAAGCATCTTCTTCCGGTTTACAACAAGCCGATGATTTATTACCCGATTGAAATGCTCAAGAGTGCAGGCGTGAAGGACATTCTTGTGATAACCGGAACTTACCATGCAGGCGACCTTTTTGCGCATCTTGGCAGCGGCAAGGATTTTGGCGTGAAGTTTACGTACAGGGTGCAGGATGAGGCAGGCGGAATCCCGAGCGCGATTTCTTTGGCCGAGGATTTTGTCGGCGAAGACAAATTCATTTCAATCAATGGCGACAACATTGTGTTTGAATCCCTCAGGCTGTTTGCGGACGAGTTTGTGCGGAACAAGGAAGAAATGCAGATTTTGCTTTACAGGGGCACAATGGAAGAGGCGAAAAAAAGCGGCGTTGCGGTTGTTGAAGGGAACAAGGTTGTGAAAGTGATTGAAAAGCCAAGCGAGCCTCCCAGCAGCAACATAATTGTTGGCATTTACTTTTTGAGCCCGAATGTTTTTGACGTAATCAGGAAGCTCAGGCCGTCAAAAAGGGGCGAAACGGAAATAACCGATGTGCAAAGGCATTACTTGGAGAAAAATTCGCTGAGGGCAGAGTTTTTGAAGGGAAAATGGCTTGATGCCGGCGATTTTGAGGATTTGCTGCATGCGAACCTTGAAACAAAAAAGCTGAGCGAAAAAGAAAAGTGAAATGCAATGCGAATTTTGATGCTGAACCCGCCGTTTTTTCCAAAGTACAGCAGGAGCAGCAGAAGCCCGTGCGTAACCAAAGGGGGCACAATTTATTACCCAATCTGGCTTGCTTATGCCACAGGGGTTTTGGAAAAGGCAGGGCATGAAGTGAAGCTTGTGGATGCGCCTGCCGTGCCGCTTTCAAGGGAGCAGGTGCTTGGCATTGTGAAGGATTTTAAGCCGGATATGGCTGTCCTGGATACCAGCACGGCCAGCATAAAGAATGACGTTGAGGTGCTTGAAGAAATAAAAAAAGCGCATGATTGCTTTGGCGTGCTTGTTGGAACGCATGTGAGCGCGCTGCCAAAGGAAACCCTGAGGATGTCAAAGGCTGTTGATGCGGTGTGCGTGCAGGAATACGATTACACGCTGAGGGAGCTTGCGGAAGAGCTTGGAAAGAAAAAGCCGGCTCTTGGGAAAGTGAAGGGCATTGCTTTTAGGAAAGGCGGAAAGGCTGTTTTGAATGACCTGAGGGAAAAGATTTTGGATTTGGACGAATTGCCTTTTGTGAGTTCTGTTTACAAAAAGCATTTGAATTACAGGGATTATTTTTACAGCGCAAACCTTTATCCTGAGATTGCGATTGTTGCGGGAAGGGGCTGCCCCTACAAATGCAAATTTTGCAACTGGGTGCAGAATCTCAACACAGGGCCTTATAGGAAAAGGGGCATTGCAAATGTCATTGGGGAATTGAAATTCATTGAGAAAAGCTTTCCTGATGCCAAGGAGGTTTTTTTTGAGGATGACACTTTTACGGCAGACCGGGGGCGCGTTGATGAGTTCTGCAGGGCAAAGATAATGGAAGGGATAAAGGTAAAGTGGAGCTGCAATGCAAGGGCCGATGTCCCTTTGGAAACATTGAAGCTTATGAAAAAAGCCGGGTGCAGGCTTTTGTGCGTTGGCTTTGAGTCAGGGAGCCAGCAGGTTTTGAACAATGTTTCAAAGGGCACTGTTGTTCCGGCAATGGAGCAATTTGTGAGGGATGCAAATAAGGCGGGAATTCTTGTGCACGGCTGTTTTATGGTTGGCAACCAGGGCGATAATGCCGAAACCATTATGGCAACCATCAGGCTTGCCAAAAGGCTTAACCCTGATTCTGCGCAGTTTTTTCCGATAATGGTTTATCCTGGAACAGCCTCTTATGATTTTTTCAGGGAGAAGGGCTGGCTTGTTTCCGGGGATTTTTCTGATTGGGTTGACGAAAACGGGTGGCACAATTGCATGGTTTCAATGCCGGGCTTGTCAAATAAGGAAATAGTTGAATGGTGTGACAGGGCAAGAAAGGAATTTTATTTCAGGCCTGGCTATATTGCCGGAAAGGCTTTGCAGGTTGTTGCACAGCCCTCTGAATTTCCGAGGCTTTGGAAGG
This sequence comes from archaeon, assembly GCA_041645325.1. Classification (GTDB taxonomy): domain Archaea; phylum Iainarchaeota; class Iainarchaeia; order Iainarchaeales; genus JAFCCL01. The sequence continues at coordinate 51,685 of JBAZQI010000003.1, read as the reverse complement.
GCGGAAAGGCATTTATTAAGTATGTTGCAAAATCAAAAAAAGGAAAGCTTCAAAAAGCAGTGGGAGATGAAAGAAAATGAATTGGGCAAGGCTTTCGCAGGACAATCCGCTGATTTTTTTGCAGCGCTGCGTAAAGATTGTGCTTATTCGGGCTGACCGCAGGGTTACGAGGGCAAGGATGGCTTTTGCAAGGGTGAGGCACAGGCAGGATTTTGTGCTAAAGGAAATCCAGGGAAGCAGGATGTTTTTGAACATCAGGGACAAGGGCCTTTCTTCCGACCTTTATTTGAGGGGAAAGCGCGAGAACAATGCAACGGACGAGTTTCAAAAGAGGCTGCGGGAAGATATGGTGATTGTTGATGCCGGCGCAAACATCGGCTATTATGCGCTCATGGAGGCAAAGGCTGTCGGCAAAAAGGGAAAGGTTTATGCAATAGAGCCGATTCCGCAGAACATTGAATTGCTGAAGAAAAACATTGAAGCAAACGGTTATGGCAACATGGAGGTTTTTCAGCTGGCTGTTGGCGACAAGAACGGGCGGCAGGACATTTTTGTTTCAAGGCAATCCAACCTTTCAACATTCTGCAAGAACCCTGGCCTTGACCAGAGCGGTGAAACCCTTTCGGTTGAGGTTGCTTCCCTTGATTCTTTCCTTGAAGGCAAGAGGCTTCCGGACATTGTCAGGATGGATGTTGAAGGCTATGAGTATGAAATACTGCGGGGCATGGGCCAAACGATGAAAAAGGACAGGAACATGCAGTTCTTCATAGAAATTCACGCTGATTTCATGGGCAGGGAAAAGACGATTGAGTTGTTCAGGATTATGAAGGAAAGCGGCTTCAGGCATTGCAGGGTGGTCATGGAGTCGCCGGATGCATTCAAGTTTGCCGGAAAAATCGTTTCAAAGGAAATCCTGCCGGAACAAGGCGAGTTTGACAAGAGCATTGATGAAATGATTGCAGAGGAAAGGTTCCATCACGGCGTTTACCACCTGTTCGTGGAAAAAAGGGCATGACCATTTTGCATTTTTAGGGGTTTTTTGATGGCAAAGCCAATCGCAAGCATTGTGGTTCCTGCTTTCAATGCGGAAAAAACAATCGGAAAATGCCTTGAGTCATTGTCAAGGCAGTCCTTCAAGGGCTATGAAACCATTGTTGTGGATGACGGAAGCAGGGACAAGACAGGGGAAATTGCGGAAAGCTTCAGGGGAACAAGGGTTTTGACGGAAAAAAATGCCGGGCCTGCGGTTGCGCGGAACAACGGCGCAAAAAGCGCAAAAGGCGAAATAGTGGTTTTCACTGATTCTGATTGCATTGCCGAACCAAACTGGCTTGAAGAAATGCTGAAGCCGTTTGCGGACAAAATGGTTGCGGGAGTGCAAGGCCGGTATAAATGCAGGCAAAAAGAGCTTGTGGCAAGGCTGATCCAGCTGGAAATAGAGCAAAGGTATGAAAAGATGCGAAGGCAAAAATCCATTGATTTTATAGGAAGCTACAGCGCCGCTTACAGGAAAAGCATTTTTGAAAAGCTCAAAGGCTTTGACACAAGCTACCCGATGGCAAGCGGCGAGGACACGGATTTCAGCTTCAGGGTGCACGAAGCAGGCCACCAAATGATATTCAACCCAAATGCAATCGTTTACCACACGCACCCCACAAGCCTTTGGAAATACCTGAAGGTCAAGTATTACAGGGCGTTCTGGAGGACAAAGGTTTACAAAAGGCACAGGGGCAAGATGGTGAAGGACAGCTACACAAGCCAGATGGTGAAGGTTCAGGCAATGCTGTTTTACCTGCTGTTTCCTGCAGCAGTTGCAGCAATTGTTTGGCCAGGGCTTGCGTTCTTGCTTGGCTTGAATGCTTTGCTGCTTTTCCTTACGGCATTGCCTTTTGCAGTCTGGGCTTTTTCAAAAGACAAGGCTGTTGCAATTGTTTCGCCTTTTGTGATATTACTTAGGACTGCAATGTTTGCATTTGGCCTTGCCGCCGGAATCGCAAGGGAGGCGCTTGGCAAATGAAGGTTGTGCATTTAAGCCATAGGTTTTGGCCCTGCACAGGCGGCGTTGAAACCCATGTTATGCAGTTGTGCGAGCACCTGCTTGCTGATGGGATTGAAACTAAGGTCGTGTGCCTTGACAGGTGCCCGAACAGCGGAGAAAGGCTTCCGAAAAGCGGAACAAAAAACAGGGTGAGGGTTGAAAGGCTTGGCTTTTTGGATTTGGGCTTTTACAGGATTGCCCCCGGCGCAATCAGCAAAACAAGGGGCTTTGATGTTGTTCACGTGCACGGCATTGGTTTTTTCTCCGATTTTTTTGCATTGTTTAAGCTGTTTCACAGGAAAAGGCTTGTGCTTTCAACGCATGGCGGAATTTTTCACACAAAAAACTATTCATTGCTTAAAAAAATTTATTTTAACATCTGGTGCAGGCTTGCGCTCAGGGCTTTTGACAGGGTGATTGCCGTAAGCAGGCAGGATTTTGAAACATTTAGAAGGATTGTTCCTGAAAAAAAGATTGTTTTGATTGAAAACCCTGTGCCTGTTGAAATGCTTTCGGCAATTCCAAGAAAAGCCGTGCCGAACAGCTTTCTTTTTGTCGGCAGGCTGAGCAAAAACAAGGGGCTTGAAAATCTTTTGGACGCGTTTTCAGAATTGAAGAAAAGCAGGCGGGATTTTTCCCTGAAGATTGCAGGCAGCCCTTTTGACATGACAAAAGAGGAATTGCGGGAAATGATCTTGAAAAAAGGGCTTGAAGGCATGGCAGAAGTTTTGGGCGCTGTTTCGGAAAAAGAGCTTTTGGAGCTGTATGCAGGGTCGGAATTTTTTGTTTCTGCTTCGGAATACGAGGGCTTTGGAATAAGTGCGGTGGAGGCAATGGCTGCAGGCCTTATTCCGATTCTAAATGGCATTCCTGCTTTCAGGGAGTTTGTAACTGAGGGCGAAACAGGGTTTATTGCGGATTTTTCAAGCAGGGAAAGGGCGGCGAAAAAACTGGGAGAGGCGCTTGGCCTTAAAAAGGCGGAAAGGCAGGCAATGGGAAGGGCGGCAAGGGCCTTTTCGCGGAAATTTTGCTGGAAAAACAGCCTGAAAAAGTTTGAAAAGGCATACGGCAATTGATTGGCATTGCACTTGTTTTTGGCGCAAGGCCGCAACTCAAGGCCATTGCCATTTTGATTGGTACAAAGCCTGATTGGTGAGGCTTAAAAACACTTATAAAATCAATCTATTTGGCAAAAAGAGGGGCTGAAAATGGCGGACAAAAAGAATTTTTGGAAAGGAAAAAAAGTGCTTGTCACAGGGGCTGACGGCTTTATCGGTTCGCACCTGACCGAGGCGCTTTTGGAAAAAGGGGCTGAAACAAGCATTTTTATCAAGGGGGACAGCCAGAACACTTTCAGGAAAAACAGGCTTGGGAACCTTGAGGGCGTGCAGGACAGGCTTTCTGCCGTGATAAAGGGAAACATTGGAAGCGAGGACTGCAAGGAACAGATTAAGGAAAACGGCCCCGAAATTATATTCCATTTGGCTGCAGAGGCCTATGTGCCTTTTTCTTTTGACCATCCGCTTGAAACCCTTAAAACAAACCTTATTGGAACCCTTAATGTTTTGCACGCAGCGAGGGACCTGAAAGGGATAGAGCAGATTGTCTGCACAAGCAGCAGCGAAGTTTATGGGAGTGCTTTGAAGGATAAGATTAATGAGGACCATCCGCTTAATCCGACTTCGCCTTACGCTGCCTCAAAGGCGGCTGCCGACAGGTACTGCTACAGCTATTGGAAAACCTATGGCCTGCCGATAGCGATAATCAGGCCGTTCAACACATACGGGCCAAGGCACACCTATGATGTCATTCCAAAGTTCATACAGCTTGCATTGCAAAACAAGCCCTTGACAATTTATGGCGACGGCACCCAAAGCAGGGACTTTACCTATGTCAGCGACACTGTTGAGGGCTTTATGCTGATGGGCAGCAGGAAAGAGGCAGTGGGCAAGGCTGTCAATTTTGGAAACGGAAAAGACTACACAATCAATGAAACAAGCAGGCTGATTAGGGAACTGAGCGGAAGCAGCTCGGAGATAGTGCACATCAAGGAAAGGGCGGCCGAAGTGAACAGGCTTATCTGCGATTACGGCCTTGCAAAAAAGCTATTTGGCTGGGAGCCAAAGGTCAGCCTTGAAGAAGGATTGAGAAGGAATATCGAATGGGAAAAGCAGAGATTGACAGGACAGCAATAATTGACCAGGGCAGCCGAATAGGCGAGGGCACAAGAATCTGGGCGTTTGTCCAGGTTGGAAAAAACGCCATTGTCGGAAAAAACTGCGTGCTTGGAAACGGCAGTTTTGTGGACAGGGAAGCAAAAATCGGGGACAATGTAAAGCTTATGAACAAGGCCCAGGTTTTCAGGGGATGCGAGGTTGGCAACAATGTCTTTATCGGGCCCGGGGCAGTGCTGGCAAATGACAAAAACCCAAAGCACAATACCGAAAGGAAATTCAGCGGCTATGAATGGAAAATCGGCGACAATGTTTCCATAGGGGCAAACAGCGTAATCCTGCCTGAGGTGAACATCGGCGAGTTTGCCGTTGTTGGGGCGGGAAGCATCGTCACAAAGGAAGTGCCAAGGCATGGCATTGTTTACGGCAATCCGGCAAAACTGCATGGCTTTGCATGCAAATGCGGGGAAAAAATGCGGATAATGAAAAAGGAAAATGAAAAGGCAGTGCTGCGGTGCGAAAAATGCGGGGAAATGCTGGTTGTTCCGCTGAAAACATATGGGCAAATAATGCAGGAATAAAGGCGATTTTTATGCGGGAAAAAAACTGCTTTAATAAGGCCATGGAATGGATTCTTGATTCAGGCATCCAGGAAAGCAACGGCGCAATCAGCGCATGGCATGACCTTGGCAGCGGCAAGAACTCCTTTGAATACAGCGAAATAACAGGCTATGGCATTACAACGCTTGTTTTTCTCAACAGCCTGAAAAAAAGCCCTGGGCTTTTTGAAAAGGTGGAAAAGGCGGAAGGATGGCTTGGCAGCAGGGCGATTACCAAAGAGGGCGCTGTGCTTGCGAGAAGCTACAGGCCTTGGGAGCAGGCAGACAAGGAGTTTTCTTTCGAAGGCGGCAATTGTTTTGCGTTTGACGCTGGAATGGTGCTGAACGGGCTTGTGAACAAGTACAATGCGAAAAAAAATCCTGAAACGCTCAGGATGACTGTGAAGGTTGGAAATTTTTTGGCTGGAAAAATGATGGAAGGCGGAAAAATGTGCGCTGTTTACAGCGCAAAAACAGGAAAGGTGCTGGATGAGGGCAACAAGTGGAGCAATCAGCCTGGAAGCTATCATGCAAAGGTTGCAATCGGCCTGTTTGGACTTTTCAAAATAACCGGCGAAGAAAAATTTGAAAAGGCGGCAAAGGAATTGTGCGAATTTGCCCTGAAGAAGCAGCTGCCTGAGGGGAATTTTGAGACCAATTCTTTTGACAAGAGCACGCACATGCATCCGCATTGCTATTCCGCCGAAGGATTGTTGTTTGCCGGAAAATTCCTCAGGGAAGAGCGCTTTGTGAACGCTGCCGAGAAGGCAACTGCATGGGCAATGGCAAACCAGCAGGAAAATGGCGGCATAAACGCGTTTTTTTGCGGGAAATGGAACCAAAGCCAGAGAAGCGATGTGTTGGCCCAGGTGCTGAGGCTTGCGTCTGCGCTGAAGGCAATGGGCAGGCTTGAAAATGTTTCAAAAGAAAGCCTTTCAAGGCTGCGGAACAGACTGATGGAGTTTCAGCATGAAAGCGGCGGATTTTTGTACGGCAACGAACTGGACCTTGCGGAAAAAAACTGCACAAATGCCTGGTGCACAATGTTTGCATTGCAGGCATTGCAATGGCATGAGGCAAAGCGCATTGATTTTGAAACCTTGATTTGAGTGGTTTTTATGGAAGGAAAAACTGCGATTGTTTTTGGGACAAGGCCTGAAATAATAAAGCTGGCCCCCGTGATCAAGCAATGCCAAAAAAAGGGCATTCCTTTTTTCACCGTGCACAGCGGCCAGCATTATTCCTATGAAATGGACAGCGTTTTCTTCGAGCAGCTTGGCCTGGAAAAGCCTGATTACAGGCTTGCCGTGAAAAGCAAGGCGCCTTACATGCAGGGCCAGCACACGGGCAAAATGATGGAAGAAATAGAGCAGATTATACTGAAAGAAAAGCCCTCAAATGTTGTTGCCGAGGGTGACACAAACACCGTGCTTGCAACCGCGCTTGTTACGGCAAAAATAGGCACCGTAAAGCAGCTTGTTGACTTTTCGCCGAAATTCGGCCATGTTGAGGCCTGCCTAAGGTCTTATGACAAGACAATGCCTGAAGAAATGAACAGGGTTATAGCCGACCATGTTTCCAATTATCTTTTTGCGCCGACGGAGAACGCAAAGCAAAATGCACTGAAAGAAGGGCTTTCTGAAAAAAAGATTTTTGTGACAGGAAACACCATTGTAGATGCCCTTAAGATGGTTGGACCTGATATTGAAAAGGCAAATTCTCTGGAACGGCTTGGGCTTGAGGAAAAAAACTTTGCGCTGCTTACCCTGCACAGGCAGGAAAACGTGGATGTCAGGGAAAAGCTGCAGTCCATTCTTAGCGGTGTTTCAGCCTTCTGCAAAAAATCAGGGCTTGAAGCCCTGTGGCCAATGCACCCGAGGGCAAAAAAAATGCTCGGGCATTTCGGCATTCCTGTGCCTGAAGGAATCAGGGCTGTGGAGCCGCTTGGCTTTTTTGAATTTTTGTCGCTTGAAAAAAACGCTGCCATTGCCCTTACCGACAGCGGCGGGGTGCAGGAAGAAAGCTGCATTTTTGGGACAAAATGCGTAACGCTCAGGGAGAACACAGAAAGGCCTGAAACGGTCAGCATAGGGGCAAATGTCATTGCCGGTTGGCGGGAAGGCAGCATTGTTGAGCATGCTGGCAGGATGCTTGCCGGCGGGAAGAATTGGAAACAGCCCTTTGGGGACGGCAATGCCAGCAAAAAAATCATGGAAATTCTGGAAAAAGGGTGTGATGATTGAAAAAAAGGATTCTTTTCGGGACTTCGCCGAACGCTTTTGAAAACAAGGGCGGCGGCGAGATTCTTCTCATGAAAAGCAGGCAGTATGTTGAGGCACTTGGCTTTGAAACCATGCTTTTTGACGGCAGGCAGGAGTTTGCTGGCTTTGACCTATTCCATAATTTCAGCCTGCACAGGGACTGCTTTTCAAACATAAAAAAAGCAAAAGAGGCTGGGCTGAAAATTGCAATCTCAACTGTTTACTGGCCAAGCCTGAGGCATGCAATGCTTTGGGACAGGCCATTGAAAAGCAGGCTCAGGCTTTTGGCTGTTGAACTCATCAACAGGCTTGATTTTGCAGGCCTTTCCGCTGTAAAAAAAATGCTTGCAATGGCGGACGTTGTTGCGCCAAGCAGCATTGCCGAAGCCATGATGCTTGAAAAAACTTTCAATGTAAGGCCAGAAAGGATTTCAATTATCCCTAATGGGGTTGAGAAGAGGTTTGCAAAAGCAAACTCAGGGATGTTTGAAAAAAAATACGGGCTGAAGGATTTTGTGCTGTACGCTGGCAGGATAGAGGAAAGGAAAAATTTGCTTTCGCTCATAAAGGCAATTGATGAAACAGGCAGGCTGGTTGTAATCGGAAACCCGAAACAGGGAAGCGAGGCTTACTATAAGGCATGCAAAGAGGCAGGCAAAAACACCGTGTTCCTGCCTGCGCTTGACCATGGCTCTGAAATGCTTGAATCCGCTTATGCCGCATGCAGAACCTTTGTGTTGCCAAGCTGGTATGAGACGCCGGGGCTTGCAGCACTTGAGGCGGGGCTTGCCGGTGCAAACATTGTTGTCACAAGGGAGGGCTGCGCAAAGGAATATTTTGCCGGCTTTGCCTTATACATAAACCCGGCCAGCATTCAGGACATTAGGGAAAAGATTTTGGAATCAATGCAAAAAGCAAAACTAGCCGGGCTGAAAAGCCATATAGAAAAAAATTTCCTCTGGGAAAAAACCGCTTTGGAAACCGCAGAGGCTTACCGGAAAGCGTTTGGGGGTGCTGGGCAGTGAAGGCAAAAAAAGATGCAATGAAGCGAAAGATGGTTTCGATAATAATCCTCAACTGGAACGGCCTTGGGTTTACAAAAAAATGCCTGGCTTCGATCAAAAGCAATACCTCTGGCCAGGATTATGAAATAATCGTGGTTGACAATGGAAGCGATGCAAAGGAGGTTCAGGAACTGAAAAAAATGCACGCGAAAAAAGCCATTGGCAAGCTTATTTTGAATGCGGGCAACAGGGGATTCAGCGGCGGGAACAACCAGGGGTTAAAAATAGCCGAAGGCGATTACCTTTTGCTTTTGAACAATGACACAACCTTGACAAAAAACTGGCTCTCTGAGCTTGTAAAAACAGCCGAGGAAGACCCAAAGATAGGGGTTGTGGGTCCGAACATTGAACTGGCCTATAATCCTGGTGTTGCCTACGGCGGGGGCTATGTTGACGACAGTGGAACCGCAAGAAATTTTGATTACTCAGAAAAGGAAAGGGATGCGGAACAGGTAGGGGGCGCAGCCCTGTTCTTCAAAAGGGCAGTGCTGGAAAAAATCGGCGGTTTGGACGAAGGGTTCAACCCGATTTATTTTGAGGAAACAGACTTTTGTGCAAGGGCGAGGAAAGCCGGCTTCAGGGTGGTGTTTACGCCGAAAAGCAAGATAATTCATTTTGAGGGCGGCATAATGAAAAAGCAGCCTGGCAAAAGGACTTTTGTTTCAATAAACAAGAACAGGGTAAGGTACATGCTTTTGCATTTCCCGCCGGCAATGCTGGCCAAGGCAGTTCCGTTCGAGCTTGGAAGGGTTGCAAAGGGCATTGCCACAATGCGCATCCACTGGCTCCTGGAAGCCTATGCCATTGACCTGAAAAATCTTGGCGAAATAATGGAGAAAAGAAAAAGGATAAAGAAAGGCGATTTGAAAGCCTGAACCTGGCGAAAGGGGAAAGCCGATAGGGGAAGTGTTGTTTTGGCGAAGTGTCTGGCGGTTTACTCAAGTGAAAGGGAAATCAAGCCTTTGCTTGAGGCAATTGAAAAAAGGGGCGGTAAAAAAGGCTGCGTGATTTTAAGCCTCGGCGAGCTTGAAGCTGGGAAAAGGGAACGCGGCTTAATTGTGAAAGAATACTGGGATTACATAAGCAAACAGGACCTTAGAAGGGCGAACAACAGCGCAATTGACCTTATCCAGGGCTGGTACAAGTTTGACAAAGACTTTGAAAAGGCGATTGAGTTTGAAGGCATATCGCTTGGCATTATTTCTTTTTCAGCCATAAAGGGCCTTTTCAACGATGCATTGAGGCACCTTACGGCAGTTTCAAACGCGGTGCAAAAAGAAAAGCCGGACATTGTGATTGCGGGAAGAAATTGCATGGCCGGAAGGGTTGTCAGGGCGGCGGCAAAAAAAGCGGGAATAAAAAAGGCCGAATTCCTGGACCTTGAACCTGAACCAGCCCTGAACAGGTGGCCCAATGTTTCAACGATAAAATTTTTTGAACTGCTGAAAAAAACCAGGGAAATCTTTTCAGGACTTGCAAAAAGCCAGGGGAAAGGCAGGCTTGTTTTTGTGAAAAGCAGGGGCACTTACCTGCCAAATGTCGAGGCCGCCCTCAAAAAAAACGGGCTTTCCGTTTACTCGCTTGACCTTTTCCTGCTGAAAAGGATGCTGAACCCGAAAAACATGCTCGGCTTCCTGAAGGCAAGAAACAGGATGCCGGCCTATTTTGCAGATGCCGTGAAAAAATTTGAGTCCAGCAGGGGCTTTGCGGAAAACATGGCCTTTGAGGGCATGCCATTGGATGAAATCTTCAATGCCGGGATAAGGAGGTTTGTGGACAGGGAGTGGCCGGAGTTTGCGTTCCTCATCAGCGAAATCAGGGCGCTTTTCGCAAAGCGGAAGCCAAATGCCCTGCTTTTGTGGACAGACATGGAGGTCTTTGAAAGGATTTGCGCCCTGATTGCAAAAGAGCAGGGCATTCCAAGCCTTGTTGCACAGCACGGGATTTTTACCACTGAAAAACAAAAAGAGAGGAATGACAGGGCCTGGATAACAGGATTCGTGCCGATGTTTGTGGACAGGATTGCTGTTTGGGGGCCGTTTTTCAAAAGGGAGATGGAGAAGAAAGGAATTTCGGGCAATATGATTGAGGTCACCGGCACGCCGAAATTTGATTCCCTGAAAAGCAGGCGGTTTAAGCCTGCGGAATTCAGGAAAAAAATCGGCGTGGAAGAAAACGAAACGCTTGTCACGCTGATACTGTCTTCAGACCCTTACATGCAGTCCAGGATGCTTGACAGGGCATTCAGGGCGCTGAAAAAATATCCGGACTGCAAATTTGCGGTAAAGGTGCATCCAAGCGAAGCCAAGGGAAAGTATTTCAGGATGGCCGAAAAGTTTGGCAAAAGCGCGATAGTGCTGCAGGCCGAAGACCTGTATGAGCTCATGAACGCTTCGGCACTTGTTGTTGTGCACGCCTCAACGGTCGGAATAGAGGCAGTTGCCCTTGGAAAACCGGTTATCGTAATGACAAAAAAACATGACTATGGGGCAATCTATCTGAAAGGCAGCGGGCTTCCGATTGTTGGAACACAGGCGGGCTTTGAAAAAGCGCTTGCGGGAACAAGCCTGCCAAAAAAAGACTTTCTTTACAACTTTGCCTTCAGGCAGGACGGCAAGGCCGCTGAAAGGATTGCCTTGCTTGTCAAGAGAATTGTCTCGGAAAATGCCAAGCCTGAAAATGAATAGAGCCAGATTCGACAATTGAACCAAGCGCATTTTAAACTAAAAAGAGGCAGATAAATAAGAGACAGCTTTTCTTTTCGGAAAATCATTTAGGGGAAACTATGCAAAATATCAGGATTGGAAGCAGGGAAATAGGGCAGGGGCAGCCGTGCTATGTGATAGCAGAAGCAGGCATTAACCACAATGGCAGGCTTGATTTGGCAAAACGGCTTATTGACGTTGCAGTGGAAGCAGGCGCTGACTCGGTAAAATTCCAGATGTTTAAGACAGGCAAGCTTTTGTCAAAAAAGGTCGTAGAAGGGCAGCACATCAGGCTGGAAGGAGGAGAAGACAGCTCGGTATTTGACGCAATCAAAAAGGTTGAGTTTACGCAGGAGATGTGCAGGGAAGCCTTTGATTATGCAAAGAAAAAAGGCATAACGCTTTTTGCATCGGCATGCGATGCCGAAAGCATTGAATTCTTGGAAAGCATCGGGGTCAAGGCATTAAAAATTGCTTCCTGCGACATCACAAACATTCCTTTGCTCAGAAGGTTTGCCAAGACAGGCAAGCCGCTAATCCTGTCAACAGGAATGAGCGACTTGAAGGAAGTAAAAGAGGCAGTAAATGTTCTGAAACAAAACGGCGCAAAAGAAATTGCATTGCTCCACTGCCTGGCACAGTATCCTGCAAAAGTGGAGGAAAGCAACCTGAGGGCGATTGAGGCGATGGAAAAAGAGTTTGGCGTTCCTGCCGGCTTCAGCGACCACAGCGCCGGCACATTCATCGCGCCGGTTGCGGTTGCAGCCGGGGCAAAGCTGTTTGAAAAGCATTTTACCCTGGACAAGGATATGTGGGGATTTGACCACAAGGCATCGGCAAACCCGGAAGAATTGAAGAAAATAGTGGAAGATATAAGGCTTGCGGAAAAGGCTTTGGGAACAGGGGAAAAGAAGCCGACGAATGGCGAGGAAGAGCTCAAAAAGGCCATGAGGAGAAGCATTACAGCAAACCAGGACATAGCAAAAGGCACGGTTTTGCAGGAAAAAATGCTTGCAATCAAAAGGCCGGGAACTGGCCTGCCAAGCAAGCGATTGCCTGAGGTTGTTGGAAAAAAGGCAAAAAAAGGCATAAAAGAAGACGAACTGATTTCTTTGGAAGACTTGGAGTAAATTTTCTATGAAGGTTGCTGCGATTGTGCAGGCAAGGGTTGGAAGCACCCGCCTGAAAAACAAGGTTCTTGAAAAAATCGAAGACAAGACCATGCTGGAGCAGGTTATAGCAAGGCTGAAGGCATGCAATGCGATTAATCAGGTGATTATTGCAGTTCCGGACAAGGAAGAAAACCGTTGCTTAAAAGAGATTGCGGAAAAAAATGGCGTGAAAAGCTTTGCCGGAAGTGAAGAAAACGTTTTGGAAAGGTTTCTTGGAGCTGCGGAAAAATTTAACGTTGATGTCATTGCAAGGGTTGGGGCAGACCAGCCGCTTATTTCGGTAGAAGGGATGGAAAAGGCGATTAAAAGGCATTTGGAAAAGAAAGCAGATTACACCTTTAACAACAGCATTACCGGAGTAAAAAACGGTTATGCGCTTGGAACAGGGGTTGAAATTGTTTCAACAAACGCATTGAAAAAGGTTGCTGAGAACACAAAGCAGGCGGACGAAAAAGAGCACGTAACGCTGTTCATCAGGAGATACAGGCCTTTATTCAAGGTGGAAGAGGTAAGTGCGCCGAAAGGGCTGGTCAGGCCGGAGATAAAGCTGACTGTTGACACAAAAGAAGACCTTGCCATGGTCAGGGCTGTTTTTAAGGAATTGTACAGGCCAGACAGGATTATTTCCTCAGAAGAAGCAATCTACTTCCTGGACCGGCACCCGGAAATTGCGGGCATCAACCGGCATATAGAAGAGGCTGTGAAAAAAATGAGGAAAACAATGATTGTGATAAGGGCAGACAGCAATCCAAAAATTGGCATTGGATGCATTACCAGAAGCCTTAACCTTGCGGATTCGCTGAAGGAAAAATATGCGATAGCCTTTATTACAGAAGACAATAAGCAAGGCGTTGAACTGATTAAAAAAAGAGGGTACAATGTTGTGGTGCATCCTGCATGGAAAGGCCTGGATTCAGAAATAAGGGGAAGCTGCCAGTTGCTTGAAAGCTTTGCAAAAGAAAATAACATCCTGTTTATTGTGGAATACAAGATTTTGAACGATCGATTTATCAAAGGGGTGTCAAAGATAGCAAAAAGAACAGTTGTAATAGCCAACTATCCAAAAGCATTGCAATTGGACGGCGCTGACGCAGTGATTAACGCAAACGTTTTCCCTAAAAAAAACAATGAAGAGGAAAGCAATGGCAAAACATCTTATTTTAGTGGGCCAAAATATATCATTCTTGCAAAACAGTTTGCCGGAGCAGACAGGGTGTTGATTTCTGAAAATGTCAAAAAAGTTCTTGTCACAATGGGCGGAGCAGACAAGGAAAATGCAACGGCATCGGTTGTAAAGGCATTGGGCAAAGTGCCTGGAAATTTTAAGGCCACGGCGGTTATCGGGCCGATTTATGCCAACGAAAAAGAGCTGAGGGAATTGGCCAAGGCAAGCTCCAAAGAAGTGCGAATAGAAAAAAACATTCCTGTGCAAAAAATGTTTGAACTGATGCAGGAATCGGACATGGCTGTTTCTGCTGCAGGAATTTCCTTGTACGAGCTCTGTTCTTTGGGCGTTCCAACCGTTGTGGCAGCGGCTGAAAGCGTTTACGGCCACCAGCTTGGAATTGCAAACGCTTTTGAAAAAGCAAAAGCCGTTATCAATCTGGGATTGTTTAAAGAAACAAGCACAGGGCAAATTTCAAAAGCCGTTGAAAAGCTTGCGGCAAACTTTGAACTGAGAAAAAGTTTGGGCAGGAATGGCAGGCTTTTTGTGGACGGAAAAGGCCTTGAAAGGGCAAAGCATATTATTGAAAAACTAGCGGAAGACATTTAGGCAAGGTGAGAAAATGGTCGGAGAAAGATTCAAAGAATGGGAATTCCCAAAAATTGAGGAAGGGAAGCTGACAAAGTACAATTGGATGGTTCAGCACAAAGAGGGTTTGAAGCTTGGGAACAGGACAGACATCGGAGCTTTTACTTATATCCATGCAAAGCACGGCGTTGAAATCGGCGACAACGTGCAAATCGGGTCACATTGCAGCATTTACAGCGAGTCAACAATTGACGGCAAGAAAGGAAAGGTTGTGCTGGAAGAGGGCTGCAGGGTCGGAAGCCACACTGTGATAATGCCAGGCGTGACAATCGGGAAAAACAGCGTAATAGGGGTGCACAGTTTTGTGAACAAGGATGTGCCGGCTGGCGTGGTCGCGTTTGGAATCCCTGCAAGGGTTGTGAAAAAGCTGGAGAAGTGATTTGATTGGACTGGAAAATTCCTCTGTTCAGAATCAGCTGGGACAAGGCCGACCTCAAGGCCGTTGGCTCAGTCATAAGCAGGGGAAGCTTTTGGGCGGAGGGGCCTGAGATAGCCTGCTTTGAAGAAAGCCTGAAGGAGTATTGCGGCAGGAACCATGCTGTTGCCTTCAACAGCGGGACAAGCGCATTGCATGCCGCGCTTCTTGCGTTGGGCGTAAATGGCAAAGAAGTGATTGTGCCGAGTTTTACGTTTATTTCAAGCGTTAATGCTGTGCTGCTGGCCGGCGGCAAGCCTGTGTTTGCCGATATCGAAGCCGATACCTGTGCACTGGAAGCAAATGACGTGGAAAAAAGGATAACCGGAAAAACAGCCGCGATTCTGCCGACCCATTATGCAGGCTTTGCGGCAAGGGACATTGAACGGCTTGCGGAGATAGCCGAAGAGAAAGGCATTGCATTGGTGGAGGACGCGGCGGAATCGCTGGGCGCGAGGATTGGCGGAAAAATGGCGGGTTGTTTTGGAAAAGCCGGCATGTACAGCTTTTGCCAGAACAAGCTTGTTGCTGCGGGTGAAGGCGGGGCGATTGTAACGGATGACAAAGAGCTTGCCGGCAAGCTGAAGCTTTTAAGGTCACACGGCAGGAGCAGCGAGGATTACTTTTCAAGCACAGGGCAGGAGGACTATGCAGAGATTGGATACAATTACAGGATGCCCAGCGCCTTGGCTGCCCTTGCCAATAGCCAGCTTGCAAAAGCAGAGAAGATGATTGAAATGAGGGCCAAGGCGGCTGCTTACTACGCCAAAGCCCTTTCAGAGGTTGAGAAAATTGAAACGCTTAAGGAATTGCCGGCAAGCAGGCCGGTCTACCAGATGTACCCGGTTTTTGTGGAAGAAAAAAGCAGGGATTCCCTGCAGCAGCACCTGGCAAAGCAGGGCATTATGTCAAAGGTTTACTTTTGGCCGGTGCACTTGAAAGCAGTGTACAGAAGAAGGCTTGGAACAGGAGAAGGAATGCTGCCTGTTACAGAGCGGCTGTCGAAAAGGGCGCTTTCCCTCCCTTTTTGGCCAGGAATTAAGGAAAAAGAGATTGATTTTGTAGTGGATAGTATTAAAAGTTTTTTCAGGGAGAGCTAGATTAGCATGGCTTCACGCAAAAACTTTTTTGAGGGAAAGAAGGTCCTGATTACAGGAGGCGCCGGTTCAATCGGAAGCGAAATCCTGAGAAGCATCCTCAAGTTCAGGCCAAAAAGCGTAAGAAGCCTTGATATAAACGAAAACAGGCAGTTTGAGCTAAAGCACGAGCTCGGCTCCCCCATGAACGTGGGGTTTCTGATTGGCGACATCAGGGACAGGGAAAGAATGATGATGGCTGTGGAAGACATTGATATCATCTTCCACGCAGCCGCTTTGAAGCATGTGCCATTGTGCGAATACAATCCCTTTGAGGCGGCGAAGACAAATGTTTTCGGCACGCAGAACGTGATTGAGGCTGCTTTGCACGCAGAAGTGGAAAAGATGATTACAATCAGCACTGACAAGGCGGTAAATCCCGTGAATGTCATGGGCGCAACCAAGCTGCTTGCTGAAAGGCTGACGATTAATGCAAACAGCTACAAGGGCAAAAAGAGGACCGTGTTTTCCTGTGTCCGGTTTGGAAACGTGCTTGACTCCAACGGCTCTGTCATCCCGCTGATGAAGAAGCAGATAAAGGCAGGCGGCCCTGTAACCATAACCGATACTGACATGACGCGCTTTGTCATGAGCATTTCGAAGGCAGTTGACCTTGTGCTGAAGGCAACGACCGAGGCAAAAGCCGGGGACATTTATATCCTTAAAATGCCGGTGATGAGGATTGAGGACCTTGCGGAAGTGATGATTGAAGAGCTTGCACCGGCATATGGATTCAAGCCAGAGCAGATTAAGCGGAAAATAATCGGAAGGCGCTGCGGAGAAAAGCTGTTTGAGGAATTGATGACGCAGGACGAATGCGGCAACATGGAGGAAGAGGAGCTGATGTTCAAGATTCATTCTTTGCCCGACCTTGTCGGCACAATTCAGGAAAAAAAGACAGAGAGCCAGTATGGCAAAACCTGCAACATTGATTCAAAAAATGCAAAGGCCCTCAGCAGGGAGGAACTCAGGCTGCTTTTGAAGGAAGCAGGGATTATTTAAACTAAGATTTGATGCTTGGCCAGACAAAAAAACCGCTTCCCTGATTTTGGCCGGCAAATCAACTGAACCTTTTTACGAAATCCCTTGCAAACTTCACCCTGAACCCGGTTTTGTTTTCAAGGCTCTTTAACACAGCAAGGTCTTCGGCCTGGATTCCGCGCAGCACAACAAAAAGAAGGCCGTATAATGCGAGGAAAAAGCAGCCGAAGGCGGACAATGCCACAAAGTTTATCGGGAAAGAAAAGGACTGGATTGGGGGAATTGCGGCTTTAAGCGCAAAAAACACCGCAATGGAAATAAAGGACGCAACAATAGGCGAAATGTATGCCCTGTTATAGGGGTGAATCTTTATCAGGGCGTAAACCTCTGCAAGGGCGAGCAGGTTCCACAATGAATAAGAAATCGCGGTTCCGATAGCGGCGCCGATTATTGCGTCTCCGCTTGGCTGAAAAACCGGGATAAGCCATGCGTTTAATGCGACATTAAGCAGGCCGCAGAAAACAGAATTCAGGAAAACCAGCTTTGTTTTCCTGATGCTTTCGAGAATTGAGGAGGTTGAACCGCCCAAAGACATTGAAAAGACACCCAGGGACAAAATCATCAGGGCGCCTGCGCCCTCCGCATAAACATTGCCAAACATGACGCCGAGGATTTCCGAGGCAAACAGCAGGGTAAAAAGCAGGCAGGGAAAAGCGGTTGCAACAGTCCATCTTGTGACAACCTTAAAGGTCGTGGCAAACTCCGCCACTTTTTTCTGCGCCCAAAGCCCTGTAATGACCGGCAAAAACAAGGACCCGAAAGCGAAAGACGCTATAAGAAGCAGGTTTGCTGTGGGCTGTGCGACGTTATAAATGCCCACATCATAGGCTTCAGAAAGATTGCCGAGCATTATCGTGTCTGTGGAGGAAAGCAATAAACTGAAAAAGCCCACGGCCAGGAGCGGCCAGCTGTAGGAAAAAATCTGCCTGGCGGAATACACCGGCTTTTCGCCGCGCTTGAACAGCGGAAAAACCTTTTTGTGAACAAGGTAAAGCGAAATGAAGAAAGTCGCGGTAATGCTCAGGGCAAGGCCTGCTGTTATGCCGAACAGGCCGAAGCCGAAGAAAATGAGTGCGGCGGTAATGGCAATCTTTATAATGTTCTCAATCACGTTCCTTAAAAGAATCTTGTACTCGATTTTTTTGAAAGCCTGTGCAAGAATCATCAAATTGGATGTGAGCACGTAAAACGGCAGGGCAACGGAAAGAATCTTTATGACGAGCGCGGCTGAGGGCTCGTGGAAAAAATAAACCGCGACAAAATCCGCTGACAAAAACATTGCCAGCGCAAAAATAATGGAAGAAACAAGCTGCAACTTCAATCCAAAAAGGATTGTTCCCCTTACCTTTGCAGGCTCGCCTGTGCTGTCGTACACTGCCACAAAATGAAGAATGCCCTGGTAAAGTCCAAGCGCGGCAAAAACGAGCACGATCCCAAGAACAGCCACGCCGAGTGAAAAGATTCCGAAATCCGCAGGGCCTAGGGTCCTTGCCACCAGGACCCTGTAAATGTAGGCCAAAACCTTGCTAATGGCAAAGCCGGCAAAATAAAACCCTGCGCCCCTTGCAATCAAAGAAAGCTCTTTTCCCAAAAAAAATCACCTTTTCACGTCATATAAAGTTGAGCAGCTGTCGGAAAAAACAATTGCTATAAGGCCCTGGCTTTCAAGCTCATCCAAAATGACCTTGTCCCAGGGGTTTTTGTAGCAGGTTTCCGCCAAATGCGTAACATTCAGCTCAACAAGCTTTGAATAAAGCTGGTTTGGCTCAAGCCCGGCAAATTTAGGGTAGGGAACAGTTTCTTTGCCTGAAATGGACTCAATCTGCCTTACCTTGTTTGCGTGGATTGCCACAATGCTGCCTTCCGGCAGCTCTTTGACAAATTGGTATAAGGGGGCATGGCTGTTGTAATCCTCGTTGAAATGCATTGCATAAAGGCTTGAAAAGGCCGCAGAGTACAATGCAAAAAGCATGAAGACGGCTGCCAAAAATCTTTTCCAATTGGCGCTTTTGATTTCCGCAAACGCGCAGGAAAAGGCGATGCCTAGCAGGGGCAGCACAGGCAAAAGCATCCTGCCATGCACAAACCTTTGGCCCCTCAAAAATAATACTCCAAGTGATACGGCAAGGCAAAGTCCAAGCAAAAGAAAAGCCTTGAAACGCGGCTCTTTCCCGGCAAGAAGGCCTTTTGCAAGGCCAAAAAAAACCAGCATCAGGACAGGAAAACTCACCAAAGTAAAGGCCGCAAAAGCCAGTTCCTGTGAAATTCCAAAAGGCGCTGATTCAAAGCCCTGCGGCAGGAAAAACCAAAAGCCCGAATTGAAATTAAGCGGGTAAAAGAAAATTGATTCAAAGCCGACAGGAACCTGCAGTACAGCAGCCATGCTGCCTGCGCCGGCGGCAAAAGCCGAGCCAAGGCTGCCTGTTGCCGCAAAGTTCACGGCAAACCATGCAGAGCAAAGAAGGACAGAGGCAATTGCAAAGCCGGCAGTCCAGGCAATGCGCCCCAAGCCTTTTGAAGGCATTTTCCTGATTATTTCATACAGGAAAAAAACAAAAAACACAGGAACCAAAACAGTGGCATTTTCCTTGGAAATTGCAAGAAGCATGAGCGCAAGCGGCATTGCCACAAGGAAAATTTTGCGGCCTGTTTCAACATAGCACCAGTAGACAAAAAAGCATAACAGCACTGTTACCGATGCAAGGGTTTCCAGATAATTGACCGCGCCAAAGATAACCAATAAAGGGCTGATTGCCACAAACGCAAAACCAAAAACCCAGTTTTTTGGAAACAATTTCCTGAGAATCAAAAAAGAAAGCAGCAGCTGCAGGAAAGAGAAAATGGCCGGAAACACTTTTGCAAAGGCAAGGGTAACAGGCAACTGGAAAAGTACGAAAAAGCCGGCTGTTAAAATATGGAACAACGGAACAGGCATGCCAACCACGCCTGCTTCCGGTATTCCATAAAAAGGCAGGGCGTGATTTTCCACGATGTATTTGGTAATGGACAAATGGTACATGCTGTCTGTCAGGGCAGTGTCAGGCAATGCAAAAAGCACAAAAATCCTTGCAAAAAGAGCCAAAACTATTATGGCAGCAAATATTTTTGCCTCAAGGCTTTGCCCAAAAAAGCCTTTTTTCCCGATGGAAAACATAGAAAAGCAAAAGCTTTTCTTGCCTCGTACCCTGCAGGGCACTCGAAGCCTTGGGAAAAACTTCCTTCGGAAAAAGCCCTGAAAAAAACCGGATGGCATTTACTAGAGTTAATCCGAAAGGGTATTTAAAGAAAACCATAATAGTATAGTACGTTAATCAAAAAATAACGGTTTTAAAAGAGTTAAAAGGCAGAATTGGTTAAATATGAAGGAAACGCAAAAGCTTGTCGTGCTGATTCCGGCCTTCAATGAGGAAAAGACAATTGCCGCTGTAATAAACGCCATTCCAAGAAAAATACAAGGCATTGAAAAAACGCTCGTGCTTATTGTGGACGACGGCAGCACTGACAAAACAGTTCAAAAAGCCAAAAACGCAGGCGCTGACAAAATCGTTTCACACAAGGGAAACAAGGGGCTTGGGATGGCATTCCAAACAGGGCTTGACACAGCCCTGAAAATGGGCGCAGGCATTATCGTCAACATTGACGCAGACGGCCAATTCAACCCGAAAGACATTCCAAAGCTCGTGAAGCCAATACTGCAGGGCAAAGCAGACGTTGTCACCTGCAGCAGGTTTTTGGACAAAAAGCTTGAGCCGAAAATGCCTTCTGTTAAAAGGTTTGGAAACAGGCTGTTTACCAAAATAATAAACCTGTTCACAGGAAGCAGTTTTACCGATACGCAGTGCGGCTTCAGGGCTTACAGCAGGGAAGCCGCGCTGAGGACAAACCTGTTTGCAAGGTTTACGTACACCCAAGAGGTTTTGATGGACTTGTCGCAAAAAGGCATGAGAATTGAAGAGGTTGCCTGCAAAGTCGAAGGCGAACGCAAAGGAAAAAGCAGGGTAGTAAAGCACTGGTACATTTACGGCATCAGGGCCATGATGATCATCATAAGGACACTGCGCGACTACAAGCCCCTGCAGTTCTTTGGAAGCATCGGAATCTTAATGGCAGGCTTTGGGGTAATCCAAGCATTCTACCTTTGGATGGAATCACAATTTCCCCAAAATCCGGCAGTGCCTGCTTGGCTTGTCAACCTTGATGTCCTGCTGATTGTCGTGGGATTGCTGCTGCTTGTCCTTGCCCTGCTTGCAGACCTCATTGACAGGCAGAAAAGGATTCAGGAAGAAATCCTTTATAGGATTAAAAAAAAGGAAACGGAAAAAAATGACATCAGCTAGTTTTCCTGAACATTAAGCCTTTTTGCTGATACAAAACCTTAGAGATGCTACTAAAGCATCTCTTACGGTTTCTGAACCCTACGGGTTCAGAAAAGCCTTGGGAAAAACTGCCTTCGCAAAATATTTCAAACAAGGTCAATTCTTTTTCCCGAACATTGCCGAGAAGTATTTCACGCCTGAGAGCAAAAGCTTTGGATTCTTTGCAACCCTTTTCAGGGCATAACCGGGCCTGAAGTAAACCTCCTTGTAGGCCTTCTTGTACATTCTTTCGACCAAGTCCTTGTCAAGGGCCCCGAACTCGTAATAGGCTTTTCCGGAATAGCTGCCGAAAGCGCTCCAGTCCTCTACCAAAAACCTGCCTTTTTTTTCAACCATGCCGTAAAGCTCTGTTCCGGGGTATGGAACTGTTACCGTGAACTGCACAAGGTCCAACGGCAATTTTTTTGCAAAATCAATTGTCTGCTGCATTGTTTTCTCATTGTCAAAAGGCAGGCCTATCATAAAAAAGCCGATTGTTTCAATGCCAGCTTCCTTCGCCCACCCCACTGCATTTTCAACCTGCTCCAATTTAATGCCTTTTCCGATTTTGTCAAGCACTTCCTGGTTTCCAGACTCAACGCCGAAAGAAAGCTGGTAACAGCCCGCCTTTTTCATGAGCTTAAGCAAAGGCAAATCCATTGTGTCAACCCTCACGCCATTCGGGCAGGCCCAGTCAATCTTTATCCGCCTTTGCAGGATTTCCCGGCAGATGTCAACTGTCCTTTCCCTGTTTTGCGAAAAATTGTCATCAATGAAAGCAATTTCCCTTGTGCCATACTCGGCTTGCAATGCCTCAACCTCATCAACCACGTTTTGGAACGATCTCATCCTGTAACAGCGGCCAAAAACGCCCTTAAAGCAGTAGACACAGCCCCAGGGGCAGCCCCTTGAAGTCATGACCTTGAGATAGGCGTGCTTTCTTGTAGGCGCCGTGTACTTTTCCAAAGGAAGGCCGTGCCAGTCCGGAAAAAGAATTGAATCAATGTCTTTTATGAGCAGGCTGCTTATTACCTTTTTCTTTGACGAAAAAATCTCAAGAATGCTTTTTTCGCCCTCGCCGACAATAACCTTGTCGGCATGCCTCAGCGCCTCTTTTGGCAGTATTGAAACATGCGGGCCGCCAAGCACAACCTTTTTCCCGATTGCCCTGAATGCATCGGCCATTTCGTAAGCCATCTTGGCTGTTGGCGTAAAAACCGAAATGCCGACCCACTCCGTTTCAATTGATTCAGGCGTTATTGACATTCCTGCTGTTTCATCAACAAGCACAGCAGGTATTCCGTTCTTTTCAAGAGCGGCCTTGAGATAGGCTAGTCCAAGCGGCGGGCTGGGATGCGCAACATAAACGCCGAAAGCAGGGTTAACCAGGGTTATCGAATGCTTTGCCATAAAAACAATTTAAGCCCCAAGTGTTTTAATTTGATTTAATCCCAAAGATTGTACCAAATTGGTTAAGTTAAAAAAGAAAACCTTGTTGCTATTACTTATAAACCGTGTTTTGGTGAAGGCATGAATATCGTATTTTTGAACCCACCGTTCAGGGGGACGTACAACAGGGAAGTCAGGTTTCAGGCAGTCTCGCCCCAAAAAGCCCTGCATCCGCCGATAATGCTGGGCTATGCCGCAGCAGTCTGCCAAAGAAACGGGCACGAGGTTGACCTAATCGACGCGCCAGCCCTTGAAATCGGCGAAGAAGCCACAATTGAAAGAATTTCAGGCTTTGAACCAGAGTATGTGGTAATGCTTACCTCAACTGCCTCTGTTGAAAGCGATGCGGGCATTGCAAAAAAAATCGCGGCAAAAACAGGCGCAAAAACAATTGCTGTCGGAGTGCATGCAACAGCTGTTCCCGAAGACACCTTGGACAAGGGCTTTGATATTGTGGCAAGGGGCGAATACGATTACACCATAAGGGATTTGGCCGAAGGAGCCAGGCTTGAGGAAATTGAAGGCATTTCGTTCAAGAAAGGCAAAAAGATTATACATAACAAGGCAAGGCCGCTGATTCAGGACCTTGATAAGCTTCCGTTTCCGGCAAGGGAACTGCTGCCAAACGAAAAATATTACTCTGCATTGTACAAGAATCCCTTCACTTTTGTGCTTGCCGGAAGGGGCTGCCCGCACCAATGCATTTATTGCGCAGGGCCCCAGCTGATGTATGGCAGGGGCTACAGGATGAGGTCTCCTGAAAACGTTGTCGCAGAACTCAAGCACCTTAAAGAAAATTTCAAGTTCAAAAGCGTATTATTCAACGATGACACCCTCAATGTCAACAAAAAATACCTGCTTGAATTGTGCGGCTTGATGGTTAAGGAAAAAATTAACCTTCCCTGGGCCGCCTACAGCAGGGTTGACTCCGTTGACAAGGAGATTGCGGAGGCAATGAAAAAAGCCGGATGTTTTTTGGTAAAGGTTGGCTTTGAATCAGGCTGTGACGAACAGCTGAAAAACATGAAAAAGGGGCCGAGGGCCACAACAGAACAGGCAAAAAAAGCCGCAAAATTATTTGAGGATGCAGGCATACAGGTGCATGGAACATTTGTTTTTGGAATGCCTGGCGAAACAGTTGAAAGCATCAAGAAAACCATAGAGTTTGCAAAACAGCTTAACATTGATTTTGTGCAGTTCAGCGTTGCCCAGCCATACCCCGGAACAGAATTCTACGAGTTTCTCAAAAGCAAAGGTTACCTCAGGTTCAAAAACTGGGCAGACTACCTTGACTGCGAGGGAAAAATCAGGCCGATTTTTGAATACCCCGGCCTCAGCATGCAGGACATGCAGTACTGGCTCAAGCAGGCATACAAGGAATACTACCTGAGGCCAAGTTACATGCTCAAGGCTTTAAAGCAGAGGCTCACAAACTGGAATTTGCTAAAGTCAAGCTTTAGAAGCGGGTGGAGCCTGCTGCAGTACATGAAGTGAAGCAGGTGCAGGAAGCATTGTTTGGATTGCCTGCCTTGGCTAGATAACCATTTTTATAACCCTTTGCAGGTCGGTTTCTTTGACTTCTCCAAGCAGGAACAGGGCTGCAAGGAAGACCAGGGAAAGCAGGGCATACTCTACGATCAGGAAAAAGCCCGAGGCATGGACAAAAAACGAAATCAGGATTACCGGAATGCATGCAATGCATATTTTTGCAATGCTTTTGCATGGGAAGCGGCGGAAGTGGATGAAAACAAACGCTGTTGAAATGAGGGCCCCGAAAAGCATTGAAAAAAGAGAGGCCGTTGCCGCACCCTCAAGCCCGTTCAGCGGAATAAGGAAATACAAAAGCAACGCATCGGCAATCAGGGCAAGGAAAGCAAGGCCAACCGCTGCCTTTGGGTTTCCTTTTGCCGTAATTATTGTTTCCGAAATCACAAAAATTGTCATGAACACAAAGGCAACTGAAAGAATGCTTAAAGCTGCGGAGCCTGCGATGTAAGCTGAGCCGTAAACCAGCGCAATCAATTCCGCGGACGTGTAGAAAAACATTGCCGCAAAAGGCGCAACGGCAAGAAAGGAATATCTGTAGGCGTTCCTGATGTAAAAAGCGGATTTTTCCTTTTTCCGGGAGTAAACTGTTTCAGAGACCAGGGGGAAAAGTACAATGGAAAGGGTTACGGCAAGCTCAAATGGAAGCCTTGCAAGGGTTTGGGCTACGGTGTAATAGCCTGCCAAAAGGCTGCTGTTCTGGCCTGCAAGCGCTTTCAGGAACAGTAGGTCAATGCTTAGGAAGGCGTTCTGCTGCAAGAGGTAAATAATTATTGGGGCGGCAAAGAAAAGCAGTTTTTTCTTTGAAAAAAACCCGGGCTTTCCAGAACCAATGAAAATAAGGCCCATTATAAGGGCGGCAAGTGAGGACAAAGCAAGGCCTGCAAAGACTCCAAAAAGGGAAAAGCCGATTAAGGCAAGCGCTATTGGAAAGGCAGCGTGCAGAATCCTGTAAAAGTTTGTGAAAATTGCCTGTTCCTTGAACTTTTTTAGGCCGTTAAGGTAGCCAAGTATTGCGGAAAAGAATGGCTGGAACAGGGGAATAAAGGCAGCAATGCGCAGGTATGGACCAATGCTCGGGTCGTTCAGGACAAATGCAAGAAAATCAGCGGAGAGAAAGAGGCTGAGGAAAACCGCTATTGAAAAGAAAAACTGAAGCTTTAATGCCTGGCGCAAAATCACCTTTGCTTTTGAAGGGGTTTCAGAAACAAACTTTGAAACAGCCTGCTGTATCCCATAAAGCAGGACCGTGTTGGCGAGAGAGACAATCGAGAACACCACTCCGAAAATCCCGAACTCCACCGGGTCAAGCAAAAACCTGCCCAGGACAAACAGCAAAACATAGCCCGAGAGGAAAAAGATAAACCTTGAGCCAAACAGGTAAAAGGTCCCCTTTTCAATGGACGTCATGATTCAAGACCAGCATTAAAAAGACAGGAAAACTACTATAAATGCTTTGCAGCAGACGGCTTTGCACGAAAAAATGAATTGAATCTGACGGCTTTCAGCAGGTTTTTTGGACAAGAACCTGCGAGTTGTTCAGGCCAAGCACAAGTTCAGGCTTGTCCCTGAAAAAAGAGTCAAAGGCCTTTTTCACCCCTGAAAGGTCCTTGTAGTTGTGGCTGATTATTACCCCGCCCTTGACCATTCTTGGGTAAAAGAATTCAAGGGATTCCTTTGTGGCCTTGTAAAGGTCAAGGTCAAGCGAAACAAGCGAAAACTTTTTGTCTTTGATAACGCCTGAAGTGCCGGGAAAGACGCCCCTGTGGAACGAAACGCCGTCAAATCCTTTGAGATAGCTTTTGGCAGCCTCAAATTCCGCCTTATAGCACCCCTTTTTCATATTGGCGTCATATTCGTCGTCATAAGGCAGGCCTTCCCAGGTGTCAAAAAGGAAAAGCTTTCTTTTGCCTTTCACTTCACAAATAAGCCTTGCCGAACCGCCCTGGTAAACCCCGACTTCGGCAATGTCCCCCTTAAGCTTGTTAGTTTTCAAGGCGCAGGAGTAAAGCAAAAACGCTTCCGCCCTTGCCTGAAGAAGCTCAACCTCGCCGGAAACCTTGTCAAAAAGCTTTGCAAAGCTTTCCACGCTTTCGTCATTGCCGTAGGGTATGAAAAGAATCCTGCGCTTCCGCCAGTAGTAATCCCTCAGAAAATTTCCCGCAAATTTTTTTACCGCCTTCACAGCAAAAGCCCCTGGAATCAGTTCTAAAAAAAGAGGTGCATAAACTTTTTAAAGCCTAGCAAAGAGAAATGTCTTTTATCAATGGCCGGCGCCAGATGCAAGGCAACGGCGGCCTACCCACAGGGAAATCTGAGATTTTGCAAGAGCTTGATGAAAGCAGTTTGATTGCTTTTTATGATGAATTCAAAGTATAGTTCTGTTTCGGTCTTGGATAATGCATCCATTGTGATGCCAAGCAAGGTTAGTTATTATATTCGCGCAATCTGAAGAGTTTGGTTAGCAAGTTGGAGTTTTTGGAGGAATGTATTTGAAGGTTTTGTTTGTTACTTCAACTTTCTTGAAGTCTAAGAAAGATGAGCAGCTTGATTTTGTTTACGAGGTTGCAACTGCTTTTGAAAGAAATGGACATAAAGTAATGGTTTTGGCTGCCCATTGCAGCAATGCGTGCAAAGAGCATGAAATTGATGGCGTGAAAATTCGCAGATTCCAGTATTGGTGGCCGGTTTCAATGCAAAAGATTGCTTATGGCTGTGGAATTGCGCAGAATATTAAGGGAAGTTTGCTGGCAAAGGCACAGTTTGTTCCGTATATTTTGTCGAATGCTTTTGCTTTAAGAAAAGCAGTGAGGGAATTTGAGCCTGATGTTGTTCAGGTTTTGTGGGCTTTTCCCCAAGGATGGGCCGCATTGATTGCTTTGCATTTTTGCAATTTTTGTTTTGCTTTGCATTTGTTTGGAGCAGAGATTTACCTGTCTAAAAAGATTGGCTTGCCTTTTTTGGCAAGTTTTCCAACAAAGTTTGCAAAATTGTTGACTTCTAATAGTGTTGCTACCCATGACGCTGCTGTTGGCATCGGGGCGAGAGAGCATGATGTTTTGTTTTGTGGGGGGGTTAATACTAAACGGTATAATGAGAAAGTTGTTGGGCGGAATTTTTTAAAACGCCCTGTTATTTTTGTAATGGGTCGCCTTGTTGAAAGGAAAGGCCATGTTTATCTTGTTAAAGCAATGCCTGAAATTCTTAAAAAATGCCCTAATGCTTTGCTTGTTATTGGCGGCGGCGGACCCGAAGAATTTAAAATCAAATCTGTTGTTGATGAATTAGGTTTGAGCAAGAGTGTTTATTTGGCTGGGCGCATCCCTATTCCGGATTTGCCAAGTTATTATGCCGGCGCTGATGTTTTTTGTTTGCCTGCGATTGTTGACAGCAAAGGAGAAACAGAGGGGGGTCAAGGGCTTGTAATTGGAGAAGCAATGGCTTGCGGGGTTCCTGTTGTTTCCTGTAATGTTGGCGGGATTCCCGACGTTGTTAAAAACGGCATTAATGGTTTGCTTGTCCCGCAAAAGGATTCAAGCGCTTTGGCAAAGGCTGTTTGCAGAATTTTGTCGGACAAGGATTTGGCTTCAACCCTTTCAAAAGCCGGTATAGAAACAGTAAAAAATGATTTGAGTTATGATATATTTGTTAAAAAAATGGTTAAGAAGTATAAGGAGACTTTGAAATGAACGTATTGGGGTTGAGTGATGGGCATGATTGCGGAGTTGCTGTTGTAAAGGATGGGAAGATTGTTGCGGCTGTGAATGAGGAAAGGCTTAATCGCATAAAACTTGTGCGAGGACTTCCTCTACAGTCTATTGATTGCGTTTTGAAGCAGGCTAAACTTGAGCCAAAGGATATTGATTTGATTGCTGTTGCGAATTGGCATGCCCCCTGGTTTCCAAAACCAATTTCATTAAAGCAAGTACAGACAATGAATGTAATAATGGGGCCAAGGCAATTTCTTGGTTCTGCCGCCTTTTTGTTGGGAGATTTGTTTAATAAAGACTATTTCATTGGAATCCAAAAGTTTGGCGAAAATTTGTATGGTCAATGGTATTGGAAGCGCAATAAGAAGTTGAAAGCTTGGTTGAAGGGACATGGTTTTGATTGCGATGTTGAATTTGTGGAGCATCATCAATGCCATGCCGCCTGTGCTTACTTTACCGGCGGTTTGAATAAGGCTTTAGTTGTCACTTATGATGCTGCTGGCGATGCTTTGTGTTCAACTATTTCTGTTGCTGAAAATGGTCACATGGAAAGATTGAGTGAGTTAGGCAGTTACAATAGTGTTGGAAAATATTACTCTTATGTCACAGAGTTATGCGGTTTTACTTCAAACAAGCATGAGGGAAAAATTACTGGTTTGGCCGCTTTTGGAAAACCAGAATACTTGCCAAATTTCGAGAATTGGATTAATTACAATAATGGCAGAACTGTTAATTATTTAAAAGCAAAACATGATGCTGCTTTGAATAAGATTAAGAAAGAACTTGGAAATTTTAATAAGGCGAATTTAGCTGCAAGTGTTCAAATTCATTTGGAAAATGTTTTGTCAAAGTATGTTTCATATTGGGTTGACAAGACGGGCATTTCTAATGTTGTTTTGGCCGGAGGCGTGTTTGCAAATGTTAAACTAAACCAAAGGCTTTTGGCTTTGCCAAATGTTGAAAGCATATTTGTGCATCCACATATGGGCGATGGCGGCACTGCACTTGGCGCAGCACTAAACCAAGCCAACATCAAGCCCTTTGCCTTAAATGACGTTTACTTTGGGCCGGAATTCAACAATGAAGAAATCCAGCAGGCTATCACTGACAATGGACTCAACGCAAAAGACTACAATGACATTCCCACAGAGGTTGCCGCCAGAATTGATGAAGGAAAGATTGTCGGCTTGTTCCAGGGAAGAATGGAATACGGCCCGCGTGCCCTGGGCAACAGAAGCATTGTTGCAAAGCCGACTGATAAGGGCATTAATGACAGTTTGAATAAGCGGCTTTCAAGAACCGAGTTTATGCCTTTTGCCCCTTCAATTTTAGAAGAAGAAGCCAAGAACTATTTTACAGGTTATGAAAATGCAAAGTATCCTTCAAAGTTTATGACGATTACTTTCGATGTTCCAAAAGAAAAGCAAAAAATGGCAGGGGCTGTTGTTCATGTCGATGGAACTGCAAGGCCGCAAGTTGTTTGCAAAGAATCAAACAAACTTTATTATCAGACATTAAAAGCTTATCAGGATGCCAGTGGCTTGCCCCTGTTTGTAAACACTTCTTTTAATGCACATGAAGAACCGATTGTATGTTCACCAGTAGATGCAATAAATGCGTTCAAAGATAAAAGAGTTGATTGTTTGGTAATTGGAAATTTTATTTTAGGCAAATAAATAAGCAAAAAAAGAGGCAGAAGAAGAATGAAGAATGAAGAATTATTTTCTAAAAAATGGCGATTATATAAGCCACAAGATAAAGTGAACTTAGTTGCAATGATGAAGGAAAGGTATTTGCAAGACTTTCTTTTTTTTGCTAAAAAGTACGGCGTTAAGAAAGTGCTTGATGCTGGTTGTGGATGGGGGGCTGGCGCAATAGTTTTGGAAGAAGCAGGATTTAATGTAACTGCTATTGACTTGTTCATCGAAAGCATTTGTGCCACTAAAAAAGATGGCTTGTTAAAATCAACCATTATTTACAAAGCAAACCTTGAAGAACCACTTAGTTTCAAGGACCGAGAATTTGATGCGGTTGTTTGCGCAGGCGTTTTGCATCATGTTGATGATTCCAAAACCTTGCCTGAGTTAAAGCGGGTTGCAAGTAAAATGCTTTATATCGGGGTTTATGGCAAGAGGGGGGTGTTTTTTAGTTTGGCTGAAGTTTTATTGCGGCGTTTTCTTAGATTTATACCATTTAAAGTTAATCTTGCTTTGCTAAGAGCCGTGGGTTATTCGGATAGAGTTGCTGCTCAGAGGCTTGAACACATTTACATTAAGAGGGCTGTAAGGTATTCAGAGAAAGACCTTATCAAGCTAATTGGCGATGATTACTTTTGTGTTTTCAACAGAAAGGGCAATTTTATTAATTTAATTGCAATCAAAAAAATAGGTTGATGAAAAGATGAAATGCAAGAATTGTAGGCACGATATTAGTTCTGCACAACGGTGAGGCAAACATCTTGGAACGGCAGACGAACTAATGCTGCCGGGAAAAAAGGATGGGGAAAAAAGGAGTTGTTTAAATGAACGGTGTTGATATAAGGCCTATTTGGAAACACAGTTGCGACAATCGTGAAAGAGCTACGAAGAAGTATAGTTTTTTAAGCAAGTTTGAAATGAACAAGCGCACCGAAGAGGTCTGGCGGCACATTGACATTAAGAAAGGAGACCATTGTTTGGATGTCGGCTGCGGCCAGGGAGCAATGAGCGTCGGCATGGCTTTGGCCGGAGGCATTGTTTCGGCTTTTGACATCAATCCCGATTACATCAAGGAGCTGGAGCGGTTTTCTTCAGGGTACGGCGTGAAAATAGATTCAAAGGTCTTGTCAGCTTTGGATGTTTTGCCTTATCCAAAAGAAAGTTTTGATTTTATCCTTTCCGTGGAGGTCTTTGAGCACCTCTCCGACCCGAGGGAAGGCCTGCTGAATGCCGCCAAGTATCTGAAGCCCGATGGCAGGATTGTTTTGACTGTTCCGAATTCAGATTCTTTGTTTTGGAGGATTGTCCATTTTTCCGAGAAGGCCGGATTGTGGAAGCATAGGCAGACTATTGGAAGGCAGACCCATGTTGAGTTTTCTAAAAAGAAAGCATTTGAGTTGGTTGAAGATTTTGATATTATAGAGTATAAGCCCCTTTTTTCGTCCCATTTATTTATTTTAAAGCCTAAGACTGCGCGTATCAACAAGTGAAAAGCCGTTTGAGGCAGCAAGAAAAAAACTGCCTTTCCCGGTTTTTTCAGGCATCCGATTCTAAATCAACGGCAAATGGTTTAAAAAAAAAATTATAGTACAAAAATAGAACAAAAGCAATCGGGCCGCAAAACAAGGTTTTTATGCATTACTTCGAATTAAAACTATAGTGAAAAGCCGGGCGGAAAAATGGATAATAGGAATATTGGCATTGTTGGCGCAGGAACCATGGGCAAAAGCATAGCAAAACTGTTTGCTGGCAATAATTTTAATGTTCTGTTGGTGGATTGCGTAGACAAGAGCGATGAAATAGAAAACGGAATTGCTTTTACTATGGACTTTGGCAGATTGGCTGAATGCGATTTTATTATAGAAACTGTTTTTGAAGAGGTTAATGCAAAGAAAAAAGCCTTGGAAAGCATATCAAAGTACGGCAAAGCTGATGCCATTGTAGCCTCAAATACTTCTTCAATGTCAATAGACCTGCTTTCAGGCTTTGTTTCAAATAAAAAGAATTTTCTTGGAGTGCATTTTTTCAACCCGGCCCACAAGATGCCGCTTGTTGAGATAGTCAAAGGAAAGGAAACAGGCGCTGAAACAGTATCTTTTGCAAAAGGCATTGTTGAAACAGCAGGCAAGAAAACAGTGGTGCTGAATGATTCGCCAGGGTTTATTGTCAATGCCCTGCTTTTCCCTTTCTTGGTTGACTCAATAAACATGTCCGAAGAAAAAAAGATAAGTTGCTTTGACATGGATTTGGCCGTTAAGTGCGGCCTTAACCATCCTTTGGGCCCTTTTGCTTTAATGGATTTAATTGGATTGGATACAGTATACGATATCATGGTTAGCTTGTACAAGCAGACCAATGACAAGAAATTTAAGCCGCCGAATGTTATCAGTAAGCTTGTAAAGGAAAAAAAGCTTGGAAGAAAAACAGGGCGCGGATTTTATGAATATTAAAAAGCTTATACCGCGCCAGGCAAAGCCCATTGGAAAAAAAATAATGCGGCTGCCCAAAAGGCTAAAAGCTTACGGCAATTACCTTACAAAAAAGATAGTTACCAAAGAAATGTTCCTGAAAGGCCTTGAAGAACTCGGAATAAAAAAAGGGGATGCTGTTGAAGTCCACAGTTCATTGAGTTCTTTCGGCTTTGTTGAAGGCGGGGCAAAAACCGTAATAGAATCCATTCTTGAACAGGTTGGTGAAGAAGGCACGGTTTTGATGCCGACCTTCCATGGATTTAACCTGCACGATATACAGCCTTTTGACGCAGAAAAAAGTAAATCGGTTGTCGGCACAATAACAGAATGTTTTAGAAAATTTGACGGCGTTGAAAGGAGCCTGCATCCCACACATTCTGTTGCGGTATGCGGAAAGCACGCCAAGTACCTTATAAAAGATACGTTGGAATCAAAAACCCCTTTCGATGAGCACAGCCCGTTTTACAAGCTGTTGTCTTTGGATGCAAAGATTGTCTGCCTCGGCGTTGATATTGATACAATAAGTTTCTATCACGCCGTGGAAGACTCAATGAAAGAGTTTCCTTTGCCGATTTACTTGCCAAAGGCTTACAGCGTCAAAAGCATTGACAACCAGGGAAAAACACGCGAGATTGAAACAAAAGCGCACGACCCGGAATTCCACAATTATTGCATTGACAAAAATCCGGCAATAATAAAGAGGATAAAGAATCATTTCAGGGAAGAGGGGATAATAAGCGAAACATTTATTGGCAGGGGATATTGCTGTTCCTTGCCAGTTAACGGGGTCTTCAGGTGCCTGCGAAGCCTGGCGGAAAAGGGAGAAACTATTTATGCAATCAGCAAGGAAGAGCAAGAGCAAAAAAAGGCTGGATAGAAAAAGTTTGTTTGAAGGATAATTATATGAAGCCGTTGTGCATCGGATTGGTTGGGAAAGGAACCGAAGCCCAGGAACTGCTGGAACAAATAGGTTCGCCGTATAAAATTGTTGATTTCAACAAGCCATTCTCCTTGGAAGATTTTTCCGTCATGGTTATTGCAAGAGAACTTGCCCCACAGGAAAACAAGCTTATTGAAAAGTTTGCTGCCGGAGGCGGTTCGGTTTTGCATGATTGCAATGCCGGCAATTTGCACGATTACAAGGCCATTGAAAAAGGTTTTATCGGAGGAAAAACCGGTGTTCCGGAAGTTGTTTCTTTCTGCCATAAAGGCAAAAATACATTTGATTTTATCAGGCTATTAACGGAAAAATTTGAAAGCAGGGGATTGCCCTTTGTCCATAAATGGTTTTATCCCAAAAAGTTCGGCAGTGCATTCGGCTTCCATGTTGATGTTGATTTTGACTGCCGGCCGGATACCAAAAAAGCCATTGATGTTTTAAAGCACAAAAGGGCAGTTTGGTTTGTCAATTGCGAAGCAATTAAAGCGGATAAAACCATATTAAGCCTGCTCAGCGATGAAATTGTGGGCAACCACAATTTCAGGCATGAGTTCTTTGGTTCCGAAAAAGATTATGAAAACGTAATTGCTTCCGACAGATTCTTTAAGGCAAATGGCCTGCGGCCAAAGGGATTCTGCGCTCCAAACGGCCTGTTGAATGAACACATGATATCAGCACTTGTTTCCTGCGGTTATGAATATGCTGTTGGATTTGGGGCGGGATATGACTGCCTTCCATTTCACCTGAAGGGAAAGACATTGCTTATTGGCATCCACCCAATCTGCATTGAAATACTGAAGACAAGGGATTTCAACGAAAAGCAAATGTTGGATTATTTCAAGGCGGCTTTTGACAGAAACCTGGGCAATAACGTTCCTTGTTTCTTTTATGGGCATCCATTCAAAGCAATTGCCCGCTTTCCCCGGGTTGTTTCGCAAATGTTCGAATACGCGGAAAAATGCAATGTTTGGATGACCAACGTGGAAGAGTTTTCACAATGGTGGCTTAAAAGGGAAAAAACTGATTTTGACGCATTCTTTGACGGCGAAAAAGTTTTCATTAAAACAGGCAATAAGAACAAAGATTTCTCCGTCAGAATTTTGTTTAAAGGAAAGGAAGCAATTGCAGGTATGGAAGAGGCAAGTTATTCAATTAAAGAAATTGAAATGAAAAAGGCAAATAATAATTTTGAACCCGGGCATGGCAAGATTGGCCGTGCGGGAATCAAATTTACGCTAAAAAAATCAATTGGCAAGGCATTGGAAATGTTCAAAAAAAAGCAGTACAAAGGGGAACAAAGCAATAACGCATATATTAATATCATTTGATTATAAGATTTCTTCTGCAGGCGGAACGAACATTGTCGGGCGCTGAAAAGCGTGAAGGCAAACTTAAAAGTGGCTTAAAAAAAGAAAGATTATTATGGCGCGGAAAAACAATGGAAAGGAAATGAAAAGCAAGGCCAACGAACTTTCATTAAAAGAACTGCAGGCGGTTTGCTTTAAGGAAAGCGACTGCATCATAATGGGAAATTACAGAAAGCTCAGCACAAGAATAACAATGCGACTTTACAAAAAAGGCATTCTCCCATGGCAAATCACGCTTGCTGCATTTGCTGTTGCCTTAGTGGGCGCAGGGCTGTTCCTTTTTGGGCAATACCCTTACCTTGTCGCAGGCGTGCTGCTGCTGCAGGTTTCATTCATCCTTGACTGCGTTGACGGCGAAATAGCAAGAATCAACAAAACAGGAAGCCCATTTGGGGCATGGCTTGATCCAACGGTTGACTTTTATTCAACCGCCGCCTTTATGGGAGCCGCAGCAATAGGCCAATACTTCTTGCTGAATGACGCTGCTTTTCTGATTGCAGGGATTCCGGCAGTCATAAGCTTTGCAATGGTTTCATATATGGTTTCAACAAGGGCAAGATATGTGGAAAAAAGCGACCTGAAGCCAACGGTTGGCATCAGCAGCAAAAGAAGAATAGGGAACAGGGGCCTGAGCATGGCGCTGATTACTGTAGGTGCCCTGACAAACCAAATATTCCCCCTGCTATTAATATTCACAGTTGTTTGGACCGGAGTGTGGATAAAAATGGTTTTCGACTTCTACGCGCTCACAAAAAAACTAGCGGAAAAAAACAAGGCATGAAATGGCGGCATGTGCTTGAAGCAGAAAAGCAGTCAAGCCGCGTGTTAATTATTCATTTGTTCAGCATGCCAGCCGCTTGCTGAAAACCTTTTTAAATACAACCACACCAGTATTATTCACTATTGTTAAAATATTATTCACTTTTTTGGTGAAAAGATGGCCGGGAGAAATGCTTTTAGGGTTCTTGAACTCCTTTCTGAAAACGCAGACAAGAGCTTTAACGTCAACCAGATAGCAAGGCTTCTTGGCATAAGCGTGGGCAGCGCCTTCAAGATACTGAAGGAATTTGAAAAGCAAAAGCTGGTCGGATCAGCCAGCCATGAAAACCAGTTGCTTTACTGTTTTAAAAACAGCCCCAAAGCGCTTTCTGCCCTGGCTGAACTTGAGAAAACAATTGCCGATTCAAGCTTCAAAAAAACCAAGATACTGTGCACAATCGGGCCGGCTTCGGCTGACAGGAAAACCATTGCAAGACTTATTGAGAAAGGAATGGATGCCGCACGGCTTAATGCTTCCCACTGCACTGAGGACTCAGCACTAAAGCTCGTTAACCTGATAAGGTCTGTTTCAAAGGAGGTTCCGATTCTTTTGGACATTCCAGGCCCAAAAATCAGGCTTACTGCCATTGAGGCGCCAGTCAACGTAGCAAAAGGGCAAAAAGTCGTATTTGTGAAAAGCGCCGAAAGCCCAGGCAAAGGAATTCCCCTGCCAAACGAGCAGTTCTTTGCTTCTGTCAAAAAAGGGGACAAGATCTTCATTGATGACGGAAAGCTGTGCCTTGTTGCGGAAAAGGTTTCCCAAAATGAAATTGTTTGCAGGTCTGCGGGAAAGGGCACAATTGCAAAAAACAAGGGCGTCAACTGCCCGGATACAAAGTTCGGGCATGGTGGCATTTCAGCTGTTGACAGAAAGTGGGCTGAGTTTGCTGCAAAAAACGACTTGGAATTCGTTGGCTATTCTTTTGTCAGGACAGCCGAGGATGTTAAATCCTTGAACGAGGTGCTTGGCTATGGCAACCTGAACCAAGTGATAAGCGCAAAGACAAAAGTTATTGCAAAGATTGAAACAAAAGAAGCAATAGCAAACTACAAGGAAATAATAAAGGAAGCTTATGGCATAATGATTGACAGGGGCGACTTGGGCAGCGAAACAGCCTATGAGCTTGTTCCAAAAATGCAGAAAAAAATCGTTCTTGAATGCAATAGGGTTGGAAAGCCGGTGATAATCGCTACCCACATGCTCGAATCAATGATTGAAAGCAATCAGGCTTCAAAGGCGGAAATTTCTGACATTGCAAACGCTGTCTTGGACGGCGCTTCCTGCCTAATGCTTTCGGCTGAAACGGCAATTGGAAGATATCCGCTGGAAGCGGTTGAAACAATGTCAAAAGTAATCAAGGCAATGGAGGGCGACATCAAGCCCATTGAGAACGGCTCTTTGAGGGATGTTAATCTGACCAATGCCATTGGTAAAGCGATTTACGAGCTGGAGAAAATGCTTGAGATTGATGCCACCATTGTCCTAACATCCGGGGGATACTCTGCAAGAATGATTGCAAGCCACATGCCTTTGCCAAAAATAATTGCCGCAACTTCCAACGAGAAAATTTTCAGGCAGCTTAACATCCTTTGGGGTGTTTGCCCGCTTTTGATAAGCAAAGGCCTTGATGATATCTCCAATGAACATAAAAAAGAGGCAATACTCAAGGCAATGCAGAAGGGATATATCGGAAAAAGGTCAGTGGTTGTGATTACAGGCTCTGTTTTCAACAGCGGCGTCAAGAAAACAAACCTTCTGGAAGTGCACAGGGTAAGCGAGTTCCTTGACTACCTGGAAAAGAGCCAAAAAGGAAGATAAGCGATGGCTATAAACAAACCGTATGGCGGAAAACTTGTCGACAGGGCACTGCACAATGGCAGGGTGCCGGAGTTTCAGGCAAGAATTGACACAGACAGGGACATTCTGCTGAACATAGAACTGATTGCAACCGGTGCGTTTTCTCCTCTGGAGGGATTCATGCGCCAAGAAGAGCTTTTTTCATGCACAGAAAAAACGCAGCTGCCTAACGGCCTGCCTTGGTCAGTTCCCATATTGCTTTCAGTGCCGAAAGAGAAAGCGCTTGAGCTTAAAGGCCTAAAAGCGGAAAGGGCAGGACTGTTTTTCGATGGGAAGCTGCAGGCGATAATGGACGTCGAAGAAACTTTCAAATTTGACAAAAAGCAAATCGCAAAAAAAATTTTTGGCACAACTGACTTGAGCCACCCAGGAGTAAGCAAATTGTGCTCTCTGGATGACTTTTTTGTTGGCGGAAAAATAACGCAGATTAGCAGCTTTGAACATGAGCCAAGCGACTGCCATTTTACGCCAAAGCAAACAAGGGAAATATTCAAGAAAAAGGGCTGGGAAACAATTGCGGCTTTCCATACAAGAAATGTTCCGCACAGGGGCCATGAAAACCTTCAAAGGCGGGCGCTTGAAATATGCGATGGCCT
Organism: archaeon; assembly: GCA_041645325.1. Lineage (GTDB taxonomy): Archaea > Iainarchaeota > Iainarchaeia > Iainarchaeales > JAFCCL01. The sequence goes on along the minus strand of JBAZQI010000003.1, from coordinate 14,460 downwards.
GATGATTCAGCCAATCATTGGCTGGAGAAAGCCCGGTGACTTCAGCCCGGAGGCAATAGTCAGGGCCTACAAACAGCTTATAGAAAACTATTACCCGAAAAATAGGGTCTTGCTTTCAACCCTTTCAACAACAATGTTTTACGCCGGCCCAAAGGACGTGATATTCCATGCAATTGTCAGGAAAAACTTCGGGTGCACGCACTTCATCGTAGGCAGGGACCACGCAGGCGTCAAAAGCGCTTTCGGCAAAGACTTTTACAAAATAGATGAAGCCTGCAGGATGCTTGAAACAATGGCTGAAAGCGTTGGCATTGAGCCAATTTCAATTGACACGGTTTACTACTTTCACAAGGAAAAAGACATTGTCTTGGAAGAAGGGGCAGTTCCAGAGGAAGAAAAGGAACATTTCCAGAAAATCAGCGGCACAACAGTGAGAAACCTTTTGATGGAAGGCAAGCCAATGAGCCCTGGCCTTATAAGGCCGGAGGTTGCAGGTGTTTTAAGCAAGGAGGATTTGATTTGATGCAAGCAAAAGGCGGTACAGTCTGGTTCACTGGCTTGCATTGCAGCGGCAAGACTACTATTGCGAATGCGCTTGCGGAAAAGCTGAGGAAAAACGGGGTGAAGCTTGTTGTTTTGGATGGCGATGCAGTAAGGAAAAAAATTTCTGCGGACCTTGGCTTTTCAAGGGAAGACAGGAATAAGCACATCAAAAGGGTTGCTGACATCTGCGAGCTTATTTCAAGCAATGGTGTTCTGAACATTGCCTGCGTTGCCTCTCCCATGCAGGAAATCAGGGATTATGCAAAAAGCAGTATCCGGAATTTTTTGGAAATTTTCGTAAAATGCCCCTTGGAGGTATGCGAGCAGAGGGATGTAAAAGGCCATTACAAGGACGCAAAGGCAAAAAAACCAGGCTTTGAAACTTTCCTCGGAATAAACCTGCCTTACGAGGAACCAAAAAAACCGGACCTGGTGCTTGAAACAGACAAGGAATCGGTGCAAGAGTCCGCTGAAAAGCTGTACAAAAAACTGGTTAAAGAAAAGTGGATTGTGGAATGACAACAGGGCTTTGCCCCAAGCAAGGCAAATCACCTTCCAATGCCCTTGTAGGCAATGCCCTGTTTCAAAATGCCTTCCTTGTCCAAAACATTCCTTGCGTCAACCACGATTTTAACGCCCAATTTTTTGAGCATTGGGGGCGAAAGCTTTTCAATAAATTGCCCGTGGTGGGTTGCAAGCACAACGCAATCACAGCCTTTAATTGCCTCTTCCAAAGAAGCGGCATTGCTTTTCTTTTTCACAAAAGGGTCAAATGCCCTTACGTCGGCGCCCCTTTCCTTCAGCAGCGCAAGAATCTTCAATGCAGGGCTTTCCCTTGAATCATCAATATCAGGCTTGTAAGAAAGGCCCAGCAGGGCAATCTTGGCTCCCCTGGCCTGAATGCCGCTTTTGCCAAGCATTGATTCAACAAGCGAAACCGTGTAAGATGGCATGCTTTCGTTTATCTGCCTTGCAAGCTTCAAAAACTTCGGCTCAAAGCCGAAGCTCTCTGACCTTGCAATGAGATAATAAGGGTCCTGTGCAATGCAATGGCCTCCAACGCCTGGCCCGGGGTAAAAAGGCATGAAGCCAAACGGCTTTGTGCTCGCGCCCTTTATCACCTCTGAAAAGTCAATGCCCATGCTGTCAAAGCTCTTTGCAAGCTCGTTCACATAGGCAATGTTTATGTCCCGAAAAGTGTTTTCAACAACCTTCACGGCTTCCGCCGCCTTGACGCTGCCAAGCACGGTCACCTTTGCGTCAATAATGCTCTCGTAGAATTTTTTTGCCTTTTCCGTACCCGGCACAGAAAGGCAGGCAATTACCCTCGGAATGTTTTCTATGGTGAATTTTTTGTTGCCGGGGTCAATGCGCTCAGGGCAATGCCCCAAAAAGAAATCTTTTTCGGCTTCAAGGCCGGAGCCCTTTTCAAGGATTGGCTTCACTATTTCTTCCACAGTGCCTGGATAAACGGTTGATTCCAGAATCACAAGCTCTTTTTTTGAAACAAAAGGCGCAAGGGACTCGCAAGCGCTTTTCACAAAAGAAAGGTCTGGCTTGTCATTTATTGCAGGCGTTGGAACGCAAATAATGGCAACATCCGCCTTCTCAAGCGCCTCTTTTGCAACGGTTGAAGCCCTGATTTTGCCTTTCAATGCCCCGAGCCGCTTTTCCACAAAGGCATCCTTTATCGGGCTCTTTCCCGCGTTTATCAAAGCAACCTTTTCGGCATCAAGGTCAAAGCCCATAACCTTGTAGCCCTTCCCTGCGCAAATGCAGGCAAGCGGCAAGCCGACATAGCCCAATCCGATTATTGCAACAGCCTTCATGAAAAAACCAGCCTCGCCTTAAAGAACTCGACTGTCTTGCACAGCCCTTCTTCCAAAGAAACTTTTGGCTCCCAGCCCAGCTCTTTTTTTGCAAGGGAAATGTCCGGCTTTCTCCGTTCAGGGTCATCCTGTGGAAGCTTTTTGAAGGAAAGCACGCTCTTGCTTTTTGAAATCCTCAAAACCGCTTCGGCAAACTGCTTGACAGTTATTTCTTGCGGGTTCCCAATGTTAACAGGCCCTGAATAATTTGATTCCATGAGTTTCATCAGCCCTGCAACCAAATCGCTTACAAAGCAAAAAGACCTTGTCTGCTTGCCATCGCCGTAAACAGTGAGCGGCTTTTCTGCAAGTGCCTGCGTGATGAAATTCGGCGTTACCCTGCCGTCATCCAATCGCATCCTTGGGCCATAAGTGTTGAAAATGCGCGCAATCCTCACATCCACACCCTTATTTCTTGCAAATGCCATTGCAAGGGCTTCGCTGAAGCGCTTTCCCTCATCATAACAGCTTCGCATCCCAATTGAATTCACATTGCCCCAATAGGTTTCCTTTTGCGGGTGCTCCAACGGCTGCCCGTAGACCTCGCTTGTTGAGGCCTCCAAAAAGCGCGCCTTTTTTGCAAGCGCAATGCCAAGCATGTTTTTTGTCCCGATGGAATTTACGAGCATTATTTCCACCGGCATTTTTGCAAAATCCTTGGGAGAAGCAGGGCTTGCAAGGTTAAAAACAAAATCAACCCGGCCCTCAATTTCAAATGGAATTGTGATGTCCTGCTCCAAAAGCGAAAAATCCGGATTCCGCTTCAGGTGCGCAATGTTTTCCCTTGCACCGGTGGCAAAATTGTCAACGCATATCACCCTCATTTTTTTTTCAAGCAAGGCTTCACACAAATGGCTTCCGATGAAGCCGGCACCACCTGTTACCACCGCAGTTTTCAATCCGGAACACCTGATAAATTTGGCAATAAAAACTATTTAAAGCATCTGCTAAAGGCTCAGGGCTCAAATTCTTTCCTTGCCTGCTTCAATGACGAGTGCCACCCTATGTCAAACCATTTTTCCCTGTAGGTAAAGCCGTAGACTGCGCTGTTTTCTATGAGCCAAATCATGAAATAGCCCATTTTGTCCACGTTGTTGCCGCCTTCAATAAATTGCCTGAAAAGCCTTACCTGCTCTTTCGGGAAAAAGTATATTCCAAGCGAGGTGAGCGTGCTCTTCGGGTTTTCGTCTTTTTCCTGGAACTCAACAAATTTTCCGCCTTCATCGACAACCGCAATTCCCTGCTGCTTCGCGGTTTCAATGCTTTTGCTGTCCCAAAGCGCGTTCACAATTGCGCGCTTTTTCGCGAAAAAGCCGTGCACTGGAAGCAGGCTGAAGTTGAACAGGTTGTCGCCTGAAACCATCAGCAGGTCCTGCTTCAGGCCGAACTTGTCAATTGCCAATTGGATGTCCCCAATCTGGCCAAGCCGGTCCTCATTGCTTTTCGTGCCATCATTCAAAAGCCTTATCGGAATTTTGCTTTTGAATCCCCTGAGCCATTTTTCAAAATTCGGGTAGTACTTTGCATTGCTTGCAATGAAAATTCCCTCAACACCCGGCAATTCCTCAATTCGTTTTATTATGTGCCCAAGAATCGGCTTTCCCTTTACTTTAAGCAATGCCTTTGGCTTGTCCAACGTAAGTGGATAAAGCCTGGTGGCGTATCCCGCAGCCGGAATAATCACCTGCATTTACAACCTTCCAATGCTTTCGTACTTGAAACCAAGGGAACGCATTTCCTTTGGGTCAAACATGTTCCTGCCGTCGAATAAAAACGGCTGCTTCAGGAGCTTTTTGGCTTTTGCCAAATCAATCTTTTTGAAGCAATCCCATTCCGTGAGGAACAAAAGCGCGTCAGCGCCCTGTGCAACGGCATACATGTCCTCGCAGTACTCTATTTTGCCGCCAAGAATTGCCTTTGCCCTTTCCATTGCCTCAGGGTCAAACGCCTTTACCTTTGCACCCTCCTTGAGCAAAGCGTTGATTATGTCAATGCTCGGCGCAAAGCGCATGTCGTCTGTATTTGGCTTGAACGCAAGCCCAAGCACGCCGATTGTCTTGCCATTCAGATTCCAAAGGGCATCCTCAACCCTTTTCACAAAGTTTTGCTTCTGGAAATTGTTGACTGCCTGCACTTCCTTCAAAAGCTTGAAATCATAGCCGTTTTTTTCAGAAATCCTGATGAATGCCTCAACGTCCTTTGGAAAACAGTTGTGTGCAATCAAGCCGTATGAGGAAACAAACAAGTGCGGTTCTTTAAGCAACTGCAAAGAGTAAACATCTTTTTCCACCAATCGCTTTTCGATTTTTTTGACCTTTAAGCCAAAAAAGCCTTTGTATTCCCTAAACCCGATCGGCCTTATTTTTTTCCTGCTTTTAGACAGCTTTGCAATAATTTTTTTGTTCGTGCCTGAGTCAAAAAAGCACAGCTTCCTTACCTGGCTATTGCAGGAAACCCTTACAATATGCGCCGGAACCGTTGATTTTTTCATCAACTGTGTTTTGCGGCTTGCCACTACGCCAAGAGACTGCAGCAAAACAATGACTGAATTTGCAAGCTTTTCGCTCACAGTGCCATACTCTATTGTAATGGCTTCTGCATGCTTGTGGAAATAAGGGTAAGCATCTCCCCTGAACAGCCCCTGCAGCAGGCTTTTTTTGTTTTCTTTGCTTTGCAGGAAAGCCATTGAAGGAACATTTGCGTCATAGCTTGTCCTGCCGCATTTCAAAACAGAATCCAAAAGAAAGCAAAAGACCTTTGAGCTGACAGTGAACCTTGCGGTTTTCCCATAGTTGCCAAGCAAAAACTTTATTCCAAGGGAAGACAAAATTCCGGAAACATCTTCAATGTATTCCCTCTCTTTTGAATTAAATGTTATTTTTATTCTGCTTCTTGTGCCCCTTTCGCACTTTTCATAAAAAATATCGCCTTCAGCCAGATAGTAGCCAACGAACCGCCAAAAGCTTTCATCAAGTTTTAGGATCGCCGGAAAATAAGTCGTATTGCCCTTTGCAGTGAAAAGCATGAATTCTTCCCTTGGCAAAGGCATTGCACCAGCTGCTTCCAATTGCAGGAAATCCTTAAGCCGCAAATAGTTCTTTCTGAAATAATCGTGCTTCACCATGGGGGAAACTTTCAGGAAAGGGGCAATTCTGCCCTTCAAATCAATGAGTTTTTTGCTTTTTGGCCTGAGTTTAATCGAAGAAAAAAACCCAGGGTGCCCTGAAATAGCATCAATTAAATCAATTCTTTCAACAGGCTTCTCAGGCAGGCTTGCAATGAAAGGCAGCTCGTCTCCGATTTCAACACTTTTAGCTTCCTTCACAAACATTTTGCCGCCCTTCACAACAGGCAAAGGGTGCTCTGCAGTTACTTCTATGCTTCGCCCCATTGCAGTAGAAATCGAAAGCATTTCGCCTTTAAAGTGCCTCTTGGAAAAGCCAACCAAAGGCGCTTCAACCACAGCGCCATTCTTAAAAACAAGGCACCTGAAATCCTTTTTGCTGTCAAAGCCATTGAAAGCATCTTCAAAAGCAGTTGGCTGAACAGAAGGATTCCCGGCAAAAACAAGCTCTTTGCCGGAAAAGCAGAAGCCGCCATAACCAATGCCCGCATTCAGGAAGCTTGCCCCAATGCGCTTGTCCAAGCCCATGCCTTCGGCGACCCTTCCGATGTCCGCGCCTGTTTTTTCGCAGATGCTGGCAACCGCGTTGATGAAGCTGATTTTCGCTGCAAGAAAACTGTTGCTTGCGTGCTTTATTATTTCCGCGCTCTTGATGTCGGTAAAAAGGATTTTTGCCTTCAAAGGAGCATACAATTCCTCCATTGCCTTGCGCGCGTGCTCGTCCTCTGTGCCAATCACAATCCGGTCAGGGAACAAAAAATCCTTTACCGCGCTCCCTTCCCTTAAAAACTCGGGGTTGCTTACCACAACGTGCTTCACGCACTTGCCATTGCCATCACCGTCATTGCAGTCCAGCACCTGGATTATCCTCTCACAGGTCTGAACAGGAACAGTGCTTTTTTCAACAACAATCTTGGGCTTTTTTGCGGCAGCCGCAATTCCCCTCGCCACATTCTCAATATAGCTCAAATCTGCGTCGCCATTCGGCTTCGGCGGCGTTCCAACAGCAATGAAGATAATGTCGCTTTTTTTCACAGCATCGTCAAAATCAGTGGTAAAGGAAAGCCTTTTTGCCCTGGCGTTTTTCTTAATCAAATCCTCAAGCCCAGGCTCGAAAATCGGCACCTTGCCTTCGTTAAGCATCCTTATTTTTTCCTCTTCAATGTCAACGCAAATGACCTCATGGCCCATATCGGCAAAGCAGGTGCCTGCAACAAGCCCGACATAGCCGGTTCCAACAACGGCAATCTTCATCAAGTTTCATTACCCTGAAAGACAAAAAACAAGAACTGTTAAAAAAGGCATTTATTTGAGGGATGTACCTATGGCAAATGGCCTATGTATTTGAACAATTATTTGCCATTTGCGTATAGCGAACTGCCCTAAAAAGTTCAAAACATAATCAGTTCGCTATAATTGGAAATTTGCGCAGCCGGGCTTTCCGGCTTCGCCTTTCAACGAAGAAAAGGCGCATTTTATAAAGCCCGGGAGCAACACCTCTTTTCAGGCAAGGGAACAGCAAAGGCATAAAGTAGGATTTTCTTACTTGTAAGAAATCCTTATTAACTTGTTTGCGCATTGTTCTTTTGGAGGTGACCAGATGGCACAGGTTGTTGAAACCACCAAAATGTCCACCAAAGGGCAGGTTATTATCCCCAAGGAAACAAGGCAGTTTACCTGCAGCAGCGAGAACACGCTTTTTACCGTTTTTCCGCTTGACAGGGAAACAATCGTACTGCGGAAGATTGACGCTGAAAAGGCCATAAGGGAATTCAGGGCAATCAGGGCAAGGGTAAAAGGCAAGGTGCCGGAGGCAACGGCCAATGAAATCGTTCACAGGGCAAGGTAAGAAAACAGTGGTGCTGGACACCAATATTATAGTGTCAGCGCTTATTGCAAGGGAAGGCGCGCCTGCCAGGGTTTTTGAACTGCTTATTCTTGGCAGGATTGAAAATTATACCAGCCCTGAAATAATACGCGAACTCAAGGAAGTGCTGTACAGGGAAGAAATAATGTCAAGGACGGCAAAAAAAGGCCGCGAGTTTGTGCTAAGGCAGTACCTTAATCGCTCAATCCAGGTTTCGGCAAAAACAAAGGTGCATGCGGCTGGACATGCCGCGGACAACAAGTTCCTTGAAGTTGCGCTTGAAGGCAGGGCAAAATATGTCATAACGGGGGACAGTCACCTGCTTTCCCTGCATGAATTCAGGGGAATAAAAATAATAAGGGCAAAAGAATTCCTTGAAAAATAAGGGCTGGAAACGGCTGCATAAAAATTTTCTAATCCCAAATGGAACCCAAAAATTTTTCGGTTATCTTTTTTTCCGCCTTTATTTCTTCTTCGCTTATGTTTGTTCCGTGCTCGAAAATTATCGGGATTTTTTTCAGGTTTTTTATTGCCCTGAGGGGCTCAAGCTGTTGTTCCGAGGTTATTGGCAAATGCTCGTCTGTTCCAGTTTCGCCGCCGCCTTGCCTGCTTAAATGCAAATGAAGCTGTGCGATTTTTGCGGGAAATGCTTCAAGGAATTCCTGCAGCCTGCCTTCGAAGAGCGCGTGGCCTGTGTCAAGCAGCAGCATTGCTTCCGAGTAGTCCGCGAAGACGCGGTCAAAGTCTTTTCTTGACCAGACAAGCGGAAAAGAGTTTTTTGGAACGTTTTCTATTGCAAAAGCGCAGCCTGTTTCCCTTGCAAGCAGGGCGCATTTTTCAGCAACCTCAAGAAAGCCTGCCCATGATTTCTCCGGCTGGATTTCGCCCTTGAAAATCGGGTATGACATTTCCGTTGTGCCCTTGCGCCATTCAAGGTTTTGCGAAAAGCCGGGATGGATGGAAACAACGCTTGCTTCAAGAATCTGCGCAGCCTTGAAAAAGTTTTGCACGATTTTTTTGTTCTGCGCGTCAAGGCCGTTGCTTGCGTTGAACCAAAGCCGTTCTTTCAACGGCGGAAAAAGGCCGTGCAGGGTGAAATGCTTGCCGGGAAAATCGCGCTTTATTTTCTTTATTGCACCCCAAACATTTGGCTCAGGATTGTGGCCCGCACCCAATTCAACGGCGTCAAAGCCCAAATCAAAAACGCGCTTTGCCGAATCATAGGCCTTTTTGCCCTGAAAGCCATAATAACTGCTGCTCAAGCCAAGCACTGCAAAACACCGGAAACAATTACCGCATTAACTAAATTTAAAGCATTTGGTGCAGGCATTGCATGGCCCTAATAAAAAAAAGATAAACTTTAATTACATTAAGGGGCTATTTGTCCCTATGGCTGAAAGGGATTTGGGGATAAAAAAGGCTTTTATTCTTGCAGGCGGCCCTGGCACCCGCTTAAGGCCCATTACCCTTGAATTGAGCAAGCTTATTCTTCCTGTGCAGGGAAAGCCTTGTTTGCAGTGGAACATTGAACTGGCAAAAAGATTCGGGGTCCAGGACATTACTTTTGCCGTGGGCTTCAAGCACGAGCAGATAGAGGAAAAATTCGGCAATGGGAAAAAGCTTGGCGTGCTCCTGCATTACAATGTTGAAAAGGAATACATGGGCACTGCGGGCGCGCTTAAGATTGCCGAAGCGCATTTGAAGGGAGAAAAAAAGTTCATTATGATGAACGGCGATGAATTGAAGGACATTGATTTTGCGGCAATGGACAAGGCGCATGAAAAAAACGGGGCGGTTGCAACGCTTGCGCTTTCAACGGTTGCGTACTCAAAGGCAGGCGGCCTGGTGAAGCTCAAGGGCGAACGCATTTCCGAGTTCAGCGAAAAGCCGCCTGATGAGGAAGAAGGGTTCAAGCTCATCAGCGCCGGCGCCTACATTCTGGACCCAAAAATTTTTGATTGCATTCCAAGAGGGAAAAATTGCAGCATTGAAAAAGAAGTGTTCCCAAGGCTGGCCGAAGAAGGAAAGCTTTTCGGCGTTGAAATGAAGAAAAGGCAGTTCCTCCAGACAGACACATTTGAAAGGTACGAAAAGGCAATCAAAGAATGGAAAGGGTTCACCACACACGAATGAAAAAAAAAATCGTTGGGTGGATTGAAAAAAGGGAAACACCGGGGCTGTAAAGAAGAATGGCGAGGCAAAGCATTGCGAGGAGGCTGAGGCGCGCTGTCCGCCAAGGGCTTGGTCCAAAGCCGGAAAACAGGAAAGAAAGCCTTGCCAGGCGAATTGCAAGAGGATATGTAAGCCCAAAACAGCAAGGCTTAAACACAGCTTTCAAAGACGGCTGGATTTTGCACAAGCAAGTGAGAATCGGCAAGCGCGGACCAACAAGCGAAACATTTCCAAAAGGAAAGCCAAACGCAATTGTTATCACAAAATTCAGGACAATGAAAAGGGGCGCTCACGCCGATTATGAAACAGATGGAAGGGAACCAACAGGGCATTATACTGCATTCGGCAGGTGGGTCAGGAAATTGCATCTGGACGAGCTATTGCAATTGCACCAGGTTGCAGCCGGAAAATTAAAGCCTGTTGGCATGAGGCCTGTTTTCAGGCCATTCTACAGGAGATTGCCTCCAAAGCTCAGGGAAATGTACGACGAAATGGGCCCAGGCTTGCTTGCTTTGCCTTATGCCTGCAAAAGCAAAAAACCAACAGCAGAAGAAATTGTTGAAGTCGTGCAAGAGTTTTATGAAATGTGGAAAGAGAATCCGGCAAAAGCCAACCGTGTTTTTGCCAAAAGAATCCTCAAAGGCGCCAGGGGAAAAGAAATAGTAATGGAAGAAATATTCAAATAAGCTCTCAGCAACAAGCTTCGCAGGAAGATTAATTAATCAGTTCAAATAGAATATTACAATACATTTAAACAATTCAGGGCGGAAAAAATGAGAAGATACAAAAGAATCTTTCCCGGAAACACTGTTAAACAAAGAAGGGCAGCAAGAAAAGCTGCTTGGGGACCAAGCGTTTTTGACGCTCTTGGCGGAAGGGCAAGAGGCGTAACGCCAAAAAGCGCAAGCCGGTATACTGTAAAAGGCAGAGGCATAAAAACAGAACCAATTTTGGGAGAAATGAATACTGTAATTCCGGCACATTATGAAGCTAGTAGATGGGGCGGCAGAATTTGGGTTCCGGAAAGAGTTGATTATAGGGAAGGCCAGGTTGGCAAGAGAATTGTGGGTGAAAAGCTTCAGCTAAAGCGCTTGAGCAAGAAAAGCGGTTCCGGCGACACTAGTGCGCGCGGAACAGGCCCTGTAAGGTACGGAACTGCAAAAGCGGTTAAATCACGCAAAAGGCTTTCAAGAAAGATTGGCGGAAAAAAAGGCAGAAGGCCGGGAAAAGAGCCAAAGAAGCGGCCCAAGAAAAAAGGCGCTTAAATCAATTTTGCCGATTTTTTGCAAAATTTTTAAAACAGGCAACCCATTTAAATTCCTTTTTCAGCATAATATCTCTTGGTGAAGTGTTTTATGGATTTTGATGTTGTAATTGAAAGGGACGGCAAAACAGGGCAGGTTTATGCGTCTGTTCCTTCGCTGCCGGGGTGCTATTCTTACGCTGACACTATTGAAAGCTTGCTGAAGAGCATAAAGGAAGCAATTGAACTGCATTTGAGTTCTTTGAAAGAAAAAGGGCAAAAGAGAGCGGAAAATAAAGTAGTGGGAATGGTAAAAGTAGCGGTTGCATATTCATGAAGCTTCCGGTTGTTTACCCCAAAGACCTGATTAAAATTGCGCTTAAGCTTGGCTTTGTGGAAGTGCGGCAGAAGGGCTCGCATAAGACGCTTTCACATTCAGACGGGAGAAAGCTGACAATTCCATTTCATTCAAACAAGCCATTGCCGCCAGGGCTATTGAACAAAATACTCAAGCAAGACCTGGCAATCTCAAGGGAAGAACTGGCAAAATTGCTGTAGAACAAACTGATTTTGAATTTTCTTCAATTATGCCAAAAAAGCAAATCGGCAATTGCTTTGTGGCTGTTTCCAATCCTTCACAATTCAAATGCATAAGCAGGCAATCCAAGCAACCCATTTAAATTACTTTTTTTGGATAATTTTGATTGCCGCAGTGGTTGCATGAGAAGAAGGCCAAAAGGAAGGGAAGACAGGGCAAGAAGGCAAATGGGTTGGCCGCATGCAACGATTGGCGTGCCTGCCGGCGACAAAAGAAAAGGCAATGTCAAAAACGCAAATGACATTTACGGGAAAGGTGGCGGCGGCATAGAAGATGCTGCGCTTCCACCGTGGAAGCTGAAGAGATTGCAAAGGAAGTGATTGAATGGATTTGAGCAAGAAAATCAGGACCGTTCCCAATTTTCCGAAAAAAGGCATTCTTTTCTATGATGTCATGAGCCTTTTTCAGGATTCTGCCGCTTTCAGGCAGGCCGTTGACGAGCTTGTGGAATACTTCATGAAAAAGGATTTGCATTTTGACAAGGTTGTGAGCGCGGAAAGCAGGGGCTTCATTCTTGGCGCCGTGCTTGCATACGAATTCCACGCGGGCTTTGTTCCGCTGCGAAAGCCGGGAAAGCTGCCTGCGGAAACCGTGAGCCAAGAGTTCGAGAAGGAATACGGGAAGGACAGGTTTGAAATGCACAAGGATGCAATAAAAAAAGGCGAATCGGTGCTGATAGCAGATGACCTGTGTGCCACAGGTGGAACGCTCAAAGCAGCCGTTGATTTGGTTGAAATGCTCGGCGGCAAAGTAAACGGCATTGCCTGCCTGATAGAGCTGACTTTTTTGCACGGCAGGCAAAAAGTCAGGGGATATGACCTTTACACGCTTTTGAAGTTTGACAGCGAAAAGGTTGGGGAAAAATGATTGGAATAATCGGCGGTTCCGGCTTGGATGACCCGAAAATCCTGAAGGGCGCAGAGGAAAAGGAAATTGTGACGCCTTACGGCAAGCCAAGCTCGCCGATAACCGTTGGAAAAATCGGGGGCATGCCTGTTGCAATCCTTGCAAGGCATGGGAGAAAACACCAGATAATGCCCAGCAATGTCAACTTCAGGGCAAACATCTGGGCGTTGAAAGGGCTTGGAGTAAAGCACCTGCTTGCAACAACAGCCTGCGGCTCGCTGCGCGAAGAAATAATGCCAGGCCACATTGTTTTTCCCGACCAGTTCATTGACTGGACAAGCAAAAGAAGCTCAACCTTTTTTGACAAAGAGGAAGTGTGCCATATCCCGATGGCGGACCCTTTCTGCCCGAAGATGAGGCAAACGCTCATTGAAACCGCAAAAAAGCTCAGGCTGCCGCACCACGAAAAGGGCACGATTGTTACCATTGAAGGCCCGCGCTTCAGCACAAGGGCCGAATCGCACATGTTCAGGAAAATCGGCGGCGATATGATAAACATGAGCACTGTTCCCGAAGTTGTTCTGGCACGCGAAGCAGGAATGTGCTACCAAAGCATTGCAATGGCAACGGACTACGACTGCTGGAAAAAAGGGGACTCGGTGGACATCAAAACCGTGTTCCGGGTCTTCGCAAAAAACATTGAAAACGTAAAACAGCTTCTCATAAAGGCAGTGCCTGCAATAGCCCTGGAAGAATGCCACTGCCAAAAGCACATCGGCAACGCGGTTGTGAAACACGAGGATTGCTTGTTCCCGAAATAAAAACAGGGGGCAAAGGGCACCAGGCGGCAGCCGCAGGGCCAAAACCACTTTTTATTAACTATTTGGTATATACTTGTATATACTATGTTTCGCACTTTGAACGTCCGGGAAGCAGTGGAGAAAGAGGTGGTGCGCTTTGGAAACGGCAGCATTGTCTACACCCCGAAAAAGTGGATTGGCGAAAAAGTGCTGGTTGTTTTGGAAGAAAAGCCGGTGGACATAATTGGAGGGGCAATGGAAATCCTGAAACCGCATTTGGGCGGCATTGAAGGGGTTTTCCTGTTCGGAAGCTTTGTGAGAAATGAGCAGACGGAAGATTCGGACATTGACGTGCTTGTTATTGCTGACAAAAAAATTGGCCTGGAAAAAAAAGGGCGGTTCGACTTCCTGGTCAAAACCAGGGAGGAATTCGCTGAAGAAATGAAGAGCGACCCAACGCTTTTCCTGCGCCAGTTGCTAAGCGAAGCCAAGCCAATCCTGAACGAAAGCCTGCTAAAAGAGCTGAAACAAGGGCAAAGCAAACCGGATTGCAGGCAACTCCTGGAGAGTACCATCGGGGCTTTCAAAAACGTGCAAGAGCTGCTGCAAGCAGGCAAAAAACAGGGCCTTGAATACCTGGACTCAAATGCAGTCATTTATTCGCTAATACTCAGAATCAGGGGCCTGCTGGCTGCGCAAAGCCTGGCAAAAAAACAGCCGTATTCAAACCAAAAGCTGGAAAGCCGCCTCAAAGCCAATGGCTTCAGCGAAAAAACAATAAAAGACCTGGAAACAGTTTACAGGGCTGAAAGAGACAACAAAAAAACAGGCATAAAAATAAGGCTGGCAGACGCAGAAAAACTGTTCGAAACAGCAAAAAAAGAATTCATCAAAACCGAAAAAACGGTGAAAGGCTAAATGGGCAAAGACAAATACAAGAAATCAATAAAACCTTTTTTGCCACTGCAAAAAAGCTTTGGGAAACTACCTTCGGTAGATTCCTTAAACAAACGCATAGCAGAACACAAAGAAAAACAGCAAACGGCAAAAAGCAGGGAATTCTTCCACTACTGGGAAAAAGAAATCCAAAAATTCGAACGGGAAAAAAAGAAAAAACAAAAATGGCTGTGAAAAACAATACGCCAGGCCATACTTGCCCTTGCCAAAATCAAATCGCAATGCCGTTCAAGAAGCCAAGCACAACAAGGACCACAATTGTGACTGCTATCAGCACGCCTATTGTGCAAGCTATTGCAAAATGTCTGAAGCGCATTCCAGGCAAATAAGCCGCAAGCGCGCCTGCCCAGACACCATTGCCAGGCAACGGAATCCAAATGAAGATTACCCAATCAAGCCATACTTTTAAACAAAAGGCAAAACTACCCTCTTTTGTTTTTAA
>JBAZQI010000002.1:0-78537 GCA_041645325.1 archaeon | reverse complement strand
GCAAATGGCAACCCTGTTTAAGGCATAAAAATGACTTTGGGAACTGTTTTTCTTGGTTTTTTGGCAAAAACAGGGCTTTTTTGCGCCTTTTATTGCGCTTATCTTAGCTTTGTGAGCAGGAAGTAGGCCGGAATGCTCAGGGAGAGGGCAATTATGCCGAAAATAGCGGCAGTAAGGTCAACCCTTGAAATCATAAAAATGCAGGAAATTGCCCCAAAAAGCGGTATTATGGGAATGCTGCCAATGCTGCCTGGAATCCTGAAAGGGCGTTCCTGTTTTGGCTTTGTGAACCTGAGCATTATTACCGAAAGGTTTACCATGAAAAACATTGCAAAAACCGTGAAGTTTGTTATGAAGGCAACGTGCTTTAGCTCGCCGGCAAGCACGAAAAACATTGCAAGCACAGAGCTTATTGCGATTGCAACAAAAGGCGTTTTTGTTTTCCTGTGAATCCTTGAGATGACAAGCGGCAAGGTATGGCCTTCGCTCATACCGTAAAGCAGCCTTGACACGGCTATGAGGAGAATGAGCACTGTGCTTGAGGTTGCAAATAATGCAATGAAAGAAAAAATCGTTTCGGCTGCAGGGCCGAGAACTGTTCCTGCCACAAGCGAGATTGGCGCCTTGCTTGCCGCAAGTTCCTGCCAGGGCACTATGCTTACAACGCTTATTGAGACAAGAATGTAAATCACGGTTGCGATTGAAAGCGCGATGATAATGGCCTTTGGTATGGCATGCCTTGCGTTGACAGTTTCCTCGCTTATGTTTGCGATGTCCTCAAAGCCAATGAAGGCAAAGAAAATCAGGGCGGCTGCCACCACAACGCCGTTGAACGCAGTTGAAATCGGTTCGCCCGGCACTGCGGTTGCAAAGTAATCCACGCTGCCGAAAAAAGGCAGCCCGATTGCGATTATGATGAGCAGCCCGAGAACTGAAACTGCGGTAAGCACTGCATTCAGCCTTGCGCTTTCCTTTATGCCAAGCAGGTTGACAACTGAAAGCAGTGCAATTAATGAAATGGCAGTAAGCTGTATTGGCGTTCCGAACAATGCCGCAAAGTAGCCGGCAAAGCCCAAAGAAACAGCAGCAATGGCAAGCATTGCGGCAAAAATCGAGAGCCAGCCCATCATGAAGCCAAGCATGTCGCTGTTGAAGGTGTGCTTGACATAATTGTATTCAGCCGCAGTCTTGGGGAAAATGCTGCTCAATTCGCAGTAGCTCAATGCCGTGAAAGAGGCGACCATTGCCGCGATTATGAAAGAAAGCCAAACCATGTTTCCTGTTATGCCAGCCGCTTCGCCAACAAGCGCATAAATGCCTGCGCCGAAGATTACCCCCAGGCCGTACAACACAACCTCGGCCATTGAAAGCGTTCTTGAAAGGTGCGGGGTATGTATCTTTATTTCGGAAGGGTACATTGGCTTTCGCATAATGGTCAGCGCTCTTTGCGGTAGGTTGCTGTATAGCGGTACATGCAGTAGAACAGGCCAAGAACGGCAAGGGCAATTACGGCGTTTATTATTGTTGTGAAAGGAGGCCCGATGCCAATGCCGCTCCAGGGAATGAGCTCAAGCTCAGGGTCAAAGTAGGCGACAAGCGCAACGACAACTGTTGCAACGAACATGAAGTCAATGACAAGGAGTGCCGGAGCCCTCGGGTCTTCTTTTGCATTGCGCAGCTTTTCCTTTGCCGCCATCCTTATCATTGAAGGTGCGGCTTTCTGCGCACTGAAAAGCAATGGCTGCCTTTTTTTCACCAAAAAGTAAAGCATTGCAAAGGCAATGATTGCAATGCCAAGCACTATGAACTGGTCAGGGCTTGCGTTTGGCTTTACGAAAACCTGCCGAAGATAAAAATTTATGTGAATTCCCAAAATGGCCCAAAGCTGGAGCACAATAAGGGCAAGGAGCAGCAGCTCGGCAAGAACCATGCAAATAATGCGCCAGTCCCTCCTGATTACGCTACGGTCAACATCCCTTATAAAAGCCATGATGGAAAAGAAGAGGCACAAAGGGGTATTTAAGTCTTTTTGGAAAATTAGTCCTCAACTTTTATCCCGAATTCTTCGTCTATTTCCCTCGCGGTTTTTTTCATCCTTGCAAAAATCCTTTCAATGTCTTCCTCGATTTCTTCAATGGTCCTGAACATGCTCCTGCTTCTTGCAAAGTAATGGCGGCCGTTCCTTACAATCAGGCCTGAGCGCTGCAGATTATTCAGGTGATTTACGACACTGCCCCTGCTCATGTCAACGCGCTCTGCAAGCGCAGTGCTTGTCAAAGGTTTGCCTTTTTCCGTTGCCTGCACGATTTCCTTGAAGACAGAAGCCGCAACCTTGTCCCTGTCAATTGGCTCAAGGAAGCCGAGCGAACTGCAAATCCATTCAAGCTCCTTGTCAAGCGAGCCGGAAAACGGCCTTTCAACCCGCCTGATGACTATCTTGAACGAAGCCCTTCTGCCGCTGTCCATGAAACAAAAAGAAGCGGAAAAGAATATAAAGGTTTTGTTTAAAGAAGTATGTAAATGTTCAAACCTTTTAGTCATTTGCCCCTCTTTTAGGGGGGCAAATGACTGTTTAAGGGTTTTTGTCCATTGGTGTTATGATGGAAAAAAAAGAACAGGCGGAAAAAAAAGTAGAATCAGCTGAGAAGGCACTGCCGGAAAAGAAAGAGGAAGGCTGCAAGGAAGGGCAGGAAAAGACTGAGCCGGGAAAAAAGGGCGGGGCTGCTTGCAGCGAAAAAGAGGCAGGAAAGCACGAGGCCTTTGTGAAGGGCGAGCTTGAGGAAATCAGGGAAACGTTGCAGCGCGTTCAGGCCGAGTTTGAGAACAGCAGAAAAAGGCTTGAAAAGGAGAAGCTTGATTTTGCCTTGTTTGCAAACGCCTCTTTGGTGAAAGAGCTTTTGCCTTTGCTTGACAGCATTGATGCAGGGGAAAGGCATTTAAAGGGGCAGGAGAATGTTTCAAAGCAGGATGCTTTGAATGGCATGCTACTTGTCAAAAAGCAGCTGCTTGCAGTGCTTAAGGCGCATGGACTGCGCGAGATTGAGTGCATCGGGAAAAGGTTTGACCCAATGCTCGAGGATTGCGTAATGCAGGAAAAGGACGGGAAAAAAGGGGATGATATTGTGCTGGAGGAGTTGCAGAAAGGTTATGCCCTGAACGGAAGGGTTTTGAGGCATGCAAAGGTAAAGGTGAACAAATTATGAATTTTAAAAAACCGGGCCCAAACCCGACTGAGGTTCCGGAGGAATTTGTCCCGGAACAGCCGTTTATCGGCGGATAAAAAACAAGGAAATGCTTGAAAAAAAGGAGATGATATAAATGTCAAAGACTATAGGTGTGGACCTTGGGACCAGCAACTCGGCTGCCGCATTTTTGGAGGCTGGAAAGCCGCGCATTGTCCCAAGCGCGGAGGGGGCAAGCGTTTACGGCAAGGCATTCCCAAGCTATGTTGCATTTACAAAGGATGGGCAGGTTCTTGTGGGCGAGCCTGCAAAAAGGCAGGCTGTGAGCAACCCTGCAAACACTTTTACTGCATTCAAGAGAAAAATGGGCACTGATTTCAAGTACAAAGCATTTGGAAAAGAGTACACGCCGCAGCAGCTCAGCGCGTTTGTTCTGCAGAAAATAAAAAAGGACGCGGAAGAGTTTTTGGGCAGCAGGGTTGAAAAGGCGGTTGTCACAGTGCCTGCGTACTTTGACGACAACCAGAGGCAAGCGACAAAGGACGCCGGAAAAATTGCTGGGCTTGAGGTCATAAGGATAATAAACGAGCCAACGGCAGCCTCTTTGGCTTACGGAATTGACAAGCACCAGGGCAAGGAACAGAAAATCCTGGTGTTTGATTTCGGCGGCGGAACCCTTGATGTTACGATAATGGAGTTCGGCGACGGTGTCTTCGAGGTCAAGAGCACTTCAGGGGATACACAGCTTGGCGGCACTGACATGGATGCAGCGCTTGTGAATTATATTGTCGCGGAATTCAAAAAAGAGCAGGCCGTTGATTTGACAAAGGATATTATGGCAATGCAGAGGCTTAAGGAAGCCGCGGAAAAGGCAAAAATTGAGCTTTCAACGGTTGCTGAAACCGACATAAACCTGCCATATGTTACGGCTGATTCAAACGGGCCTAAGCATTTGGCAATGAAGATTTCAAGGTCAAAGCTTGAGCAGCTTGTTGACCCCATAATCAAAAGGTGCGAAAAGCCTTTGCAGCAGGCGCTTGCGGACGCAAAGCTCATGCCTGCCGACATTGGCAAGATAATAATGGTCGGCGGCCCCACAAGAATGCCTGTCATGCAGAAGTTTGTTGAAAAAATCCTGGGTACCAAGGTTGAAAGGGGTGTTGACCCGATGGAGTGCGTTGCGATGGGCGCGGCAATACAGGCAGGCGTGCTAAGCGGCGATGTCAAGGACCTGCTGTTGCTTGACGTAACGCCCCTGACTTTGGGAATTGAGACCCTTGGCGGCATAAGGACGCCTCTCATTCCGAGGAACACCACAATTCCCACCAAGAAAAGCCAGATTTTCAGCACGGCTGCGGATAACCAGCCTGCTGTTGACATAAATGTTTTGCAGGGCGAGAGGGAAATGGCAAGGGACAACAAAAGCCTTGGGAGATTCCAGCTTGTCGGCATTCCCCCTGCGCAAAGGGGCATTCCGCAGATAGAAGTAACGTTTGACATTGACGCAAACGGCATTGTCCACGTGAAGGCAAAGGACCTGGGCACAGACAAGGAACAAAGCATCAAAATAGTTGCATCGCAGAAGCTCAACGACGCCGAGATAGAGAGAATGAAGAAAGAGGCGGAGGCGCATGCAGAAGAGGACAAAAAGCGCAAGGAAGAGATTGAAATTGTGAACCAGGCCGATGCGCTGACATACAGCACTGAAAAAATGCTTGTTGACCTCAAGGAAAAGGTTGAACAGGCAAAGCTTGATTCCGTGAAAAAGAAGAACGAAGAGCTCAAAGAGCTGCTGGGAAAAGAGCCGAAGGACATAGGGGCAATAAAGGAAAAAATGGACGCAATGAATGCGGAATTGCAGCAGATTGGCTCCGACATATACAAGAATGTGCAGCAGCAACAGGGGGAACAGCAGAATGCTGGCCATAGGCACGGCGGCGATGAAGATGAAGGCAAGGGAGATGACAATGTTGTTGATGCCGATTACGAAGTAAAGGACGAGGATAAGAAAAAGGGCAAGCAATGAAAAACTTGCCTTTTTAATTTCTTTTTTAAATACTTTTAACTGGTTCAAATGCCTGAAAAGCGCGATTATTATGATGTTCTCGGCCTGAAGAAAGGGGCAGGCGTTGAAGAGGCAAAGGCAGCTTATAAGAGCCTTGCCAAGAAATACCATCCCGACCTCAACAAGGATGCCGGTGCCGAGGAAAAGTTCAAGGAAATCCTTGAGGCCTACCAGACACTTTCCGACCCGCAGAAAAAGGCAAACTATGACCAGTTCGGGCACGCGGCCGAAGGGTTCCAGGGCTTTCAGGGATTTAGGGGTGGAGGGCGCGACTTTGATTTTGATTTTGGCGATATTTTTGGCTCGACCAGCTTCGGCGGATTTGGCGGCATTGACGAGATGCTCAGGCAGGCCTTTGGCCAACAGGGTACAAGGGCAGGCGCAGGCCCTGTAAGCGGCGCAAACCTGAGGATTGATTTGACAGTTAGCTTTGAAGAAGCTGCTTTTGGCACGGAAAAAACAGTTTTGGTTTCGCGCATTGAAGACTGCGGGGAATGCAAAGGCAAAGGCGGCTTTGGCGAGGAAGAATGCAGCCAGTGCCGCGGTTCAGGCGTGGTAAGGCAGGTCAGGCGCACGCCATTCGGCTCTTTTGTGTCGCAGGGAATTTGCCCGAAATGCAATGGTTCCGGAAGCGTGTTCAAGAGGGCATGTGCGAAATGCGAGGGAAAAGGCAGGGTCAAGGCAAGGCGCGAAATAAAGATAAAAATTCCTGCCGGAATTGACACAGGCAACCATTTGAGGCTTCAGGGCGAGGGCAATGCAGGCATCAGGGGAGGAAAGGCAGGTGACCTGTTTGCAGTCATATTTGTTGAGCCAAGCGGGGTATTCAAGAGGGATGGCGCCGATATTTTTGCGGAAATGCCGATTTCCTTTTCCGAGGCTGCACTTGGAACAATGCTTGACGTTCCCACCTTGAAGGGCGAGGCAACGGTAAACATTCCTCCTGCCACGCAAGCCGGAACGATTTTCAGGCTCAGGGGCAAGGGCATAAAAAAGCTGGAAGAACAGGGCTTTGGAGACGAGTATGTCAAGGTTATTGTGCAGACGCCGAAAAAAATGAGCGCAAGGCAGAGGAAGCTTTTTGAAGAGCTTGCAAAAGAAGACGCATTGAAAAAAGAAAGGAAAGGCTTTTTTGAAAAAGTGAAGAAAAAGTTCGGGTAGGGAAAGCGAAGAAATACTTAATAAAATTAAGGTAAAAGTTTTAGCCCTCTTGTTCTCCCCTATAGGAGGGGATAATATAAGTGAAAATATCAGAGGTATAATATCGGAGATAGAATCAGAAAAAGTAAACCAGATAATAGTACCAATCCTATCTGAAATAGTAAAAAATAGTAAGGAATTAATTTCGGGAGCAATCAAGAGGGCGCTAAAACTTTGCTTCTGCATGTAGCAGGGCAAAAAAGGCTTAAAATCGCAACAGCGACCGAGTACCCTGCAGGGTACGAGGCACGAAAAGCTTTTGCTTTTCTATGTTTTGGTTTTCCCAAGGCTTTTTTGCCCAAGCAAAAAAGGCTTCTTTCTTTCCCAAGGCTTTTTGCCGTGAGGCAAAAAGGCTTTTATAGGTCTGCTTTTGGGTTTTTCCTGTATTCAAGGTAGGAGTACAGGACTGTTGCGGCAAGAACAAGGATTACATCGGCAATGAGAACGAAAAAGATTGCGTTTGGGAAAGGCAGGCTTATGAGCAGGGCAAAGCCTGCGAGTATGAATGCTTTTCCGCCTAGATCATGGGTTTTTTTCCACACTGTGTCATTGGCAAGCGTCCAGGGAGTCCTTATGCCGACAAGAAAGTTTCTTTTGAATGAAGGCAGCAAAACGCCGATTGTTATGAAAAGCATTGCCATTGGCAGCATGAAAAGCTGGTTGAAGTTGAATACATAGCCATAGTCTGGCAAAAGGGTTATTGCAAAAAAAAGCAGGAAGAACAATTGTATTGCATAGCCGAGAATCCAGTATTGCCTTTCAAAGGAATGAAGGTTTTTCTTGAAAACCTCGATTATGGGAATTATTACGAACAGCAAAAGCACAAAAACCATCATGATTGGAATAAGGAAGGCTGCGAACCAGCTTGGGCCAAAGCCGTCAACTTCGCCCCACATGTTCCAGTGAGTTGGCACTGCTGGCGGCAGGGTCGCATAAACCAGGAAAGCGAGCAAAACCGCAATTATTGTGAGGGCAAAAGTGCCTGCCTTGAAAACCTTAAAAGAGGCCATAGGCATAAATAGGATTGCGCGGTTTTTATTCTTATCCCTCCTGCGCAAAGGCGCCTTAAATTGCCTTTAAATTAATTTCCTTCCGAATTTCTCTAAAGGCGATTTAAGGGGTTTGGCTGGCATGGCTTTGGATTTGCAGGAAATGGAAAAAAAGTGGCAAAAGTACTGGGAAAGCGAGCAAATCTACAAGTTTGATGCAAAAAGCAGGAAAAAGGTTTACAGTGTTGACTCGCCGCCGCCGACTGTCTCAGGCACAATGCACCTGGGCCATGCCTTTGCATTCACACAGCAGGACTTCATTGCACGCTACAAGAAAATGCGCGGCTTTGAGGTTTTTCACCCGTTCGGCTTTGACAACAACGGATTGGCCACGGCCTTGATGGTTGAAAAGAAGAGGGGCATAAAGCAAAAAAACTTTTCAAGGGACGAATTCATAAAAATAGTTTTGGAGGGCACAGCCGAAGAAGAGGCAAAAATGCTCGCCGCATTCAAAAGCATTGGCTTGAGCATTGACTGGAGCCTTCTTTACAGGACCATTGACAAATTGGCAAGAAAAACCGCGCAATACAGCTTTTTGGATTTGCACAGGCAGGAAAGGCTTTACCAAAAAGACGCGCCGGCGATGTGGTGCCCGAACTGCGCTACCGCAATATCCCAGGCTGAGCTGGAGGACAGGGAGGAGGAAAGCAGCTTCAATTATATTCAATTCGAAACAACCGATGGGGAAAAGATAACAATTGCAACAACAAGGCCTGAATTGATGCCTGCATGCGTTGCAGTGCACGTTCACCCGGATGACAAAAGATACCAGCGCTTCATCGGAAAAGAAGTAAAGATTCCATTCACTAACGGCAGGACGGTAAAGGTTTTTGCAAACAAGGGTGTTGACCCTGAATTTGGGACAGGCGCAGTATACCACTGCACTTTTGGCGACCTTGATGATGTTGAATGGATTCTTGAAACGAATTTGCCTGTAATTGAAATAATTGACAAGGATGGAACATTCAATGAAAAAGCCGGCATTTTGCGGGGATTGAGGACAAAAGAAGCAAGAGAGAAGATAATTGGGGAGTTGAAAAAGAGCGGGCATTTGATAAAGCAGGAGCCTATAAAGCATGTTGTAAATGTGCATGAGAGATGCAAGACGCCGATTGAAATACTCACGGCAAAGCAGTGGTTTATCCGCTATCTCGACCTGCGGGATGAATTTATTGCAAAAGCAGGGCAACTGCAATGGGTTCCGGCATACATGCGGAAAAGGCTTGATAATTGGATCAATGGACTGAAATGGGATTGGAATATTTCAAGGCAAAGGTATTACGGCATACCGTTCCCTGTTTGGTACTGCAAAAAATGCGGTTCGGTTGTTTTGGCTGATGAAAAGCAATTGCCTGTTGACCCGCTCAAGGACAAGCCTCTGCGAAAATGCAAATGCGGCTGCCAGGACTTTGAGGGGGAAAAGGACACGTTTGACACATGGTTCACAAGCAGCCTGACGCCGCAGATTAACTGCAAATGGGTTGAGGACAAGGCTTTCTTCAAAAAAATGTTCCCAATGGACTTGAGGCCCCAGGGCCATGACATAATAGCATTGTGGGCATTCAACACAATTGTAAAGGCGTTGTTCCACCAGCATGAGCTGCCCTGGAAAACAATCACGATAAACGGCTGGGCGCTTGACCCGCACGGCAAGAAAATGTCAAAAAGCCTGGGCAATGTCGTGAAGCCGGAGGAAATGACCTCAAAGTACTGTGCAGATGCCCTGAGGTACTGGGCAGGCCTGCCTGTTTTGGGCGAAGATGTGCCGTTCCAGGAAAAAGAAATGGTTGCAGGCAAAAAGTTTGTGACAAAAATGCTGAACGCAAACAACTTTGTGGCAATGGCAACCAAGGGCGTGAAGACCGAAAAGATTGACAGGAAAAAGCTTTTGCCTGAAGACAAGGCTATTTTGAGCAGGCTGAACCGCACCATAAAGGAGTGCACAGAGGCCTTTGAAAACTTTGAGTTCAGCAAGTGCCTTAACCCTGCCAGGAACTTTTTCTGGCTTGAATTCGCGGACTTTTACATTGAAGAAGTGAAAACAAGGGTTTACTGCAAGGAAGATGAAACCGGAAAGATTGCGGCTGCAGTGCTGCGTGAGGTTGCCTGGAAAACGCTTCTCTTGCTCACGCCTTTCCTGCCGCACACTGCTGAAGAAATTGCGCACGCAAATTTTAAGGAAATGCTTGCTGGCAAGAGCGTAAGCTTGGAGAAATGGCCTGAAGCTGATGAAAGTTTCATTGATGAGGAAGCCGAAAAAACAGGCGCGCTGATAAACCAGGCTGTGGCAGAAATGAGAAAGCAGAAAAGCGATGCAAGAAAACCCCTGAATGCGCCTGTTGCAAAGGCAATTGTTTCCGTTGAAGAGCCGGAAAGGCTGCGCCTCGGTGAAGAAGCAATAAAGAGGACAATGGCTGTTCAGGCCCTTGAGATAAAAAAGGCAAAAGAGTTCAGGGTTGAACTTTGCTATTAAAACTGGTTTTTATGAAACTCATTGCACAGGGAGCAGAGGCAAAGCTTTTCAAAACAGAATTTGAGGGAAAGCCGGCACTTTTGAAACAGCGCGTTCCAAAGGGCTACAGGTGCAAAGAGCTTGACGATTTGCTCAGGAGCACGAGGACGAACAGCGAAGCAAGCCTTTTGAGGAAGGCAAGAAGCATTGGCGTGAAAACACCGATGATTTATGGCATTGACAAAGGCAAAAAAGAAATTGCAATGGAGTTCATTGAAGGAAAACGCCTAAAGGACGTTCTGGAAAAAGAGAACATTGAATTGTGCAGGCAGGTTGGGGAAATCATTGCATTAATGCACGAATCAAATCTGGTTCATGGCGACCTTACTACAAGCAACATTCTTGTGAAAGGCGGAGAGCTTTACTTTATTGACTTTGGCCTTGGAAAAAGCTCTGCCAAGGCAGAGGACAAGGCTGTTGATTTGCTTGTTTTCAAAAAGACCTTTGAGGCAACCCACTGTGAACTCATGCCCAAAGGCTGGGAACTAATTCTGGAAGGCTATCTTGCAAAAGGCGGCAAAAAGGATGTTCTGGGGCAAATGGAAAAGGTTGAGGCAAGGGTAAGGTACCATTGAAATTCCAAAAGCCAAGCTTAATATAGCAGGGGAAAGCAGTTTTTACTATGGACAAAAGAAAGCGAGTCAACCCCAAAGGACAGAGTGTACTCAAGCACAACGAAATGCACAGCGAAAGAAAGGCTTTTTTACTCGGTGCTTTGCGGAGAGCAAACGCAAGAAGGGTCAGGAAAATGCCGGCTCACGGCATTTCACACCAATTGAATGTGGCGAGGAACGCAAGGTGGTACCTCGAAAAAATCGGGGCGACCCAAAAACAAATGAACCTCGGGGAGCTTGGCGCAATAGGCCACGACCTGGTGAGAACTGGAAAGGAACACGGCCTTGCGTCTGCAAAAAGAACGGGAGAAATGCTCAGGGACAGGGTTGGAAAAAGGACAAGGGGTAGGATAACGGGGGCAATGGCCTTCCACGGAGTGCCGGCCGTAAAAGGCGGAAAAAGAAAACTGTCTGACCCGGTCAAGGACGCCGTGTTCTTTGGAGACAGGCTGGATGAGAACGGCGCATGGGGCGTATTCAGGACATGCGCTGCAAATGCCGAGCTTCCCGACAGAGTCAGGCGCTTCAGGCAAATGGCGGCAGTAATGCAAGAAAGGGGGATTTCCAGACAGGAAGCCGAGAGGGAAGCAAAGATATGGCTCATCCTGAAGGACGCGAGGGACGAAATAATGTACGGAGAAAACCCGGGAATCTACAGGGACAGAAAGCCAATTGACACGATTCCTGCAAAGCAGTATTACCCAAAGGAAGTCCTGCCCACACTTGAAAAGTACATGGCGGAAACCAAGGTGTTTATCGCAGCCCTCGAGGAAAGAAGTCCCTGGGCAATTGAAATAGCAGAAAAGTTTTTTGCTCATGGCTTGGAATGCAAGGCGGACATGGATGTCCTTGTGAAAAATTTCAGGCCAAAGACAGAGGGCGCCAAGGCCTACAAGCAAAAAGCCCTGAGATACCTCGCGGGGGAGATTTAAACAGCAGGTCCCCTGTTTTTCCTTCGTGCGCAATCAGACTGGAAATGCTTATTGGTATGGCCAAGCTAGGCGTCAAATGCCGAAAAAATAACAAATGTTTTTATATTACGCTGGCAATATATCTTTGTGATGTTGATGGAACAAAAGTTTTCAGCGGTTCTTACGAAAGAAGAAAAGTGGTTTGTTTCCTATTGCCCGGAGCTTGGAGTTGCATCCCAAGGAAAAACAAGGAAAAGCGCATTAAAGAACCTTAAAGAGGCTGTTGAACTCTTTCTTGAATGTGACCCTATAGGCTTGCCGGAAAAACGCGAAGTTGTTGAATTTAAGGCAAAGGTTCTAATGCATGCCTAAAACCGTTTCTGGCTTGGAACTGGCAAAGTTTCTCTCAAGAAAAGGCTTTCAAATATATGGCAGAAAAGGCTCACATGCCAAAATGGTTTCCATTTCAAGAAATGCAAAAGCAATAATTCCGATGCACAAAGAAATATCAAAAGGAACGTTGAATGCGATATTGAAACAAGCAAAGCTAAATGAAACAGAAATAGCAGAACTATTAAGCAAATAAGCCTCTGCGGCATTTCGTCAAAATGACCGCAAAAAACAGGCGGATTGGTTTTGTCAGGGAATAAGGCAGGGACAAAGCGCTAATTGGGCGCAAGGCGCATTGTTTTTAAAGGTTTCCAAATCCAATCTTATTACGATTTTTGTTATCGTCTTTCCCGTGCCTTTGCGGGGCGGGAAGGTAGCTCTCTATTGGGAGTGAGTTTTTTGGCGAAAAAGGCTGAAAAGAAAGAAGAGAATGCTGAAAAGAAGGCTGAAGAAAAGCACAGCCATAAGGCTGAAGAGAAAGCCAAAAAGGACAGCCATAAGGCCAAGGAAGATAGCCATAAAGCCGAAAAAAAGCATGCTTCCAAAGATGAAAAGCATGAAAAGAAGATTGAGCCCAAGGGGGAAGAGGAGCCTGCCGAAGAGCACGGGAAAAGGCATGCAGAAAAAAACCATAAGGAAGAAGCGGCTTATGCGGAAGAGGAAGCCGGGCATGCAAAGAAAGGGCACGTGCATGCTGCCGAAGAAGAGGAAATGAGTTTGGAGGAAGCGGTTTCAGGCGAAACTGAAGGGCATGTGGAACATGAAAAAAACCGCAGGCCGAAGAAGGGAAAGCACCAGAAAAGGGATTTTGTTGAACTGAAGCCTGCGGAGATAACCGAGGCTATAGTGCATTTGGCAAACGAGGGCCACAGCGCTTCCGAAATAGGGATGATTTTAAGGGACCAGTACGGCGTTCCAATGGTCGGCAAGGCAATGGGAAAAAAGCTTTGCGCGATTCTCAGGGAGCACAGCCTTTTGCCGCCTATTCCGGACGACATGATGAGCCTTATAAGGAAAAGCGTTACCCTGAGGGAACACTTGGCAAAAAACAAAAAGGACATGAGCGCAAAGCGCGGCCTCATGCTCACTGTGTCAAAAATCAAGGCGCTTGAAAAGTATTACAAGCAAAAGGGAGTTCTGCCGATGGAATGGAGATATTCTGCGGAAACAGCCTCCTTGCTTGCAAAATAGGGTTTTTGAATGCATTATGAATTTGTTTTGAAGAGGAACGGAAAAGAGGTTTTGAAGGAAGAGGGCAATGAAGAGATTGAAAGGCTTGCAAAAAAGCTTGATTCGATTGTTGTGAAAATGAAGTGATTTTTATGGCTGACAAGGCGGAAAAAGCGGAAAAAAAAGAAAAAGAGGCCGAGCAGAAACAGCAGGCCAAGGCAAAGCCAAAAAAGGGCAGGACTGTTGACAAGTGGAAGAAAAAGCAGTGGTATAACATTGTTGCGCCTGACGAGTTTAGCAAGGCCATAATAGGCGAAACGGTCGGGGAAAAGCCCAAGAACGTTGAAGGCAGGATTATAAGGGTTGATTTGGGCCAGCTTGCAGGGCAGAGGCAGAAGCGTTATATCAGTGTGCTGTTCAGGATTGAAAGGGTTGAGGGAAACAATGCGAACTGCATTACCTTGGGCCACGAGGCAAGCCCTGGCTTTGTAAACAGGCTTGTGAGGAGAAGGACAAGCAAGATTGAGATTGTGCAGACGCTTGAAACCGCGGACAAAAAGAAGGTGCACGTGAAAACCATTGCTTTGTCGGCAAGAAAGCTGTCAAGGCAGCAGGAAGCAGACATCAGGAAAAGCATGGGCGAGATGGTTGAAAAAGCGGTGGAGAAAAAGCCTTTTGTCGAGGTCTCGCAGGAAATGATTTTTGGCGCAATTGCCGCGAAGGTTTTTAAGCATTTGACAAAGATTGCGCCCATTAAAAGGGTCGAAGTAATCAAAAGCAGGCTGATTGAAGGGAAGTAAAATGGACCTTCCGCTGGAAGTGCTAATCCTCTTTGTCATACTCGGTGTTTTCAGCGCATTGTCATTCAAAAGAAAGCTTCTTAATTTTGAGGGCGTGCTCATAGCAAACATTGTTGGCATAGCCATTTTTCTTCTGGCAGAAGGCGACCTCAAGTACTTTTTTGTTGCAATACTGTTCTTTGCCGTGGCCGAAGCCGGAACGCTTTACGCCGCAAATAGAAAGCCAAGGCATGAGACAAGGACTGCGGGAAACATTTTGGGAAACAGCGGCACAGCGATTCTTGCGCTTGCATTTGGCTTTCCCTTCGGCTTCTTTGCGGCTTTTGCAAGCGCCTTGGCTGACACCCTTAGCAGCGAAATAGGCCTGCTTTCAAAAAGAAAGCCCGTGCTAATCACTACCTGGAAAAAGGTTGAGCCTGGAACGGACGGCGGCATAACGCCATTGGGAATGGCGGCTGCGCTTGCCGGCGCGCTGGTTATTGCGGCAGTGCATTTTTTGTTCTTCCAAAACTGGTTCCTTTTCATCGTGCTTGCGGTATGCGGCGTCTTTGGGTCGCTTGCTGACAGCTTTTTTGGCGCTGCCTTTGAAAGAAAGGGCATGCTGAACAATGCGGAAGTGAACTTTTTGGGGAGCCTTGGCGGCACGGCATTGGCCTGGGCGCTTGTTTGGCTGGTGTAATGGGCAGGCAATCGGCACGGCAAAAGGTTTAAATCAGGTTGAAGCAAATTCTTTCAGGGAAAGGGATTGTTTATGGATTTCTGGGTTTTGTTTGTTTTGAGGGTTAGCCTGATGGCAATTCCGCTTTATTTGTGCAACGGCTTTGCGCTGATTTTTGGCGGAAAAACGCCGATTGATTTTGGCAGGAATTTTTTTGACGGCCGCAGAATCCTTGGAAACGGGAAAAGCATAAAGGGCACATTTGCCGGCATTTTCTTCGCCTCTTTGGGGGTGCTGGCGATAAATGTTGTGTTTCCCCAGACAGGGGAAATATTGGGCACAAATTATTTCTGGTACGGCGTGCTGCTTGCCTTTGGGGCAATTCTCGGCGACTTTGCCGGAAGCTTCCTGAAAAGAAGGCTTAACATTGAAAGGGGAAAAAGCGTGTTTTTGCTTGACCAGCTTGATTTTGTTGCAGGTGGCCTTGCAGCCGGCGCATTGCTCGCTGTTCCAAGCACGCTTGAAGCAATTTTTCTGCTTGCTTTCACGCTTCTGTTACATGTTGTGAGCAACAGGGTTGCCTATATCGGGAAAATAAAAAGGGTTCCGTGGTGAAATGTCCAAAGCAAAGCGGTTCTGGGAAAAGGCGCTTGTTTTTCTTGTAAAATTTTTTGTTATCTACGCCCTGCTGCAGTTCTTGATTGTTTCCCTGCCCTTGGGCTTTCTTGAAAACGGCATTGCATTGCTTGAGGCGAACGCGCTTGGCCTGCAGGCGGAAGGAAATGCCATTTTCTTTGATTCGCATGCTTTCCAGATTGTGCCGAACTGCACAGGCCTTGTCGGAATAAGCGTGCTTGCCTCGATAATTTTTGCGCTGCGCAGGCCTGAACTGAAGAAAAAGATTTTGCTTCTTGCATTTGGCACGCTGGCTCTTTTCCCGCTTAATCTTCTGCGCTTATACCTTGTGCTTTTGGCCGCAATTTCATTCGGACCGGAAATGGCCGAGGGGCTTCATACAGCCTCATGGTTTGCGGTTAGCGCGGCAATAATCCTGCTTTGGTACTGGCTTACAAAGAGGGCTGCAAAGGTAAAGGAATTCGCTTCGCTTCTTTGAGTCACTCGTTTTTTTCAAACAGTTTTTTCGCTATTTCGCCGAAAGCAGGCCTTGTTATCAGCACGCCGACAAGAGTGCCCATTATGGTTGTTATTGCAAAGCCCACCAGCCTGCCAAGGCCGAAGCCTATGAGTATTATGGGGAGCATTGCCGCGATTATTGTTGCCGATGCGGCTACCACTATGAAAAAGGCCCTTTTTGCCCTTGCAATAAGGTTTCCTGTTTCGCCTTTTTCGCCTTTTTTCAGCTCGTCCATTATTACTATTTGGTCGTCAACGCCTATTCCCACTGCTGCAAGGATTCCTGCAATTGCGCCGAGGTCAAATTTGCTTATCAGGGAAACAAGGGCAACTGTTATCAGGACTTCAATTATGTCAATTGACATGTTGACTGAAACAAGCTTTAGTGACCTGTATCTTATGAAGAGCACGAGGGCGACTGCGGCAAGCGCAAGCAGGGCTGTTATGCCGGCATCCCACAGGAAGGTTTCCCCGAGCAGCGGTGAAATTGTTTCAGTGCTGATGCTTTTGACTGAAACCGAGAGGCTTCCTGATTGGAGCAGTATTTCAAGGTCAGCCCTTCTTTGCACAGCGGCGTCCCTTGTTCCGGCAGAGCCAAAAATCTGCAACTTGTCCATTGGCTTTGCATCTTCAATCCTTGCCACGTCCATTTGGGCAACGCTTTCGCTTAACCCGATGATGCTACGCATTCCAACGGCGTCAAAAACAAACGGGTTTCCTTCTTCTGCCTGAATAACCTTCAGCTCAAAGCCTGCGGCCTCAAGCTGCTGCTGTGCCTCTTCCGGAAGGCTGTTTGGGATTATTGCAACAGGCCTTTTTTGCGCGTTTCCTTTCAGGCTTTCAAGCTGTTCCTGCGAAAGCAGGCCTTTTTCAACCAGGTAGTATGGAATCTGCGCGTTGAGCATTACTTCCTCAATTTTTGTGCCCTCGGAGATTCCTTCGCTTGGAATTCCCTGCAGCAGCAATTGTTCTTCGTCAAAGAAAAGGTCTTTTGGCATCACGATTACTGCTTCCCTTGGCCGGTCTATGAAAAAGAATGTTTCTGCGCATTCGTACTCGCGGCCTGTTTCGGCGGAAAAGGAAACAAGGTCGCACTTGTGGAAGGTCATTTCGGTGAAGCGCTGTGCGGCCGAGCTTTTCAGCACAAACGGCAGAACCCACCTTACGCCCGAGCCTTCGGAGTAAAGCGAGTAGCCTTTTGCCGGGTCTTTTGGCATTTCAATTATGTCTTCGCCGGAAAAAATCACGTTGCCGTCAATTGTGGCTTCAAAGATGCCCTGTTTTTTCAGCAGCGATTCTATCCTTTCAATGGTCGCAGGGTCTGATTCCGCAATCTGGACTATTACAAATTCGTCGCCGAAAAAGTTCACGCTCATGTCCCTGAGGCCTGTCCAGTCAAGCCTTTGCTGAATGGTCTGCACAACCCTTGCCCTTTCATCGAGGTCTTTTATGGATTCTGACAATTGCACCTGGAAAAGCGTTCCGCCCTTGAAATCAATGCCAAATTGCACGCCCCTGAATGCTATGATGCCAATGGCAAGAATGACGAACAAGGCAACCAGGATTATCCTCCAATTCTTGTAAAGTTCGGCCATCAGAACACACCCTTGCCCTTGTTTTTCCTTTCGGTGTATAACAGCATTATGCCTGCGTTCATGAACCAGGTTGAAATCAGGTCTCCGAACATGCCGAACAGCAGCACCACTGAAATTTCAAATATCACAGCTATCTGGTTCAGGTAGGAAACAACCGCCATTGAAAGCAGCGCTGCTATTGTCGTGCCTGTCATTGTGAGGCCTGTTGAAAGGCTGCCTGCCGCCCTTTTTGCCGGCGTTCCTTCCTTGCCCTGCAGCACCCTTGTCGTGAGCATTATGTCTGTGTCAACGCTGTAGCCCACGAGCATTAAAAGTGCGGGAATGCTGCTAAGCGAAAGTGGAATGGCGAAAACCGCCATCATGGCAAGCGCACAAAGGACATCAAAGAGTGCGGCCTGCAGCACCGCGATTGTGGGAACTATTTTCCTGAAAAAGACGAATATGACCAGTGTCATCAGGATTGCGGCCATTATGCTGACATTCAGGGCTGTTTGCCAGAATGATGCGCCCAATGCCGGGCTGACTTCCCTTATCTGGAAGGCGGATGCTTCCGGAAGGGAGAATGTTCCAATAATGGTGTCCTGGATTTTTTGGGTGAGATTTTTTTTGGCTTCGATGATGTAGAGCTCTGCCTGCGGAACAGCCTTGTCCGGCTGGCTTGGCAGTTCGGTGCTTCCAAGGAAACTTGAGATTGAATTCACGGCGGTTTGGGCCTCCTGCAGCGCCCCTGTTGGGTTTGTGGCAAGCATTGCCTTTGCCGAATCTACTTGCTGCAATGCATTTTGTATTGAGGTGCTTGCGGCGAATTGCACATTGACTCCGCTTCCGCTCGGCCCTGTGATGCTGTTTACTTTCAGGTCAATGAGGTCAAATTGCTGGTTTAGTATCTGTTCAAGTTCAACTGCGTCAATCGGCTTGTCGCCCCTTATGACAATGAGTGTTCCGCCCTGAAGGTCAATTCCTTTTGGCACAGCCGGGTAAATGAATGCAAGGAAGGCAAATATGATGAAAAGGATTGCCGGAATTCCCATGTAGAGCCTGTATTTTTTGCCAGAATAGAAATTTTCAAGGTCCAATGAAACAACCCCTTTTTTCCCGCCAAAAAAAACCGTTTTAAAAGCTTTAAAAAGAGCTTTTATAACAATAGATTATCCAAAGGATTAAAAAGATTGTCAAAAGCCGGAATGAACTGGAAAACAGGGCTAAAAGCTGGATTTTTGGGAAGAGGCGGGAAAAATGAACCTTATTATTTTGCCAAAAAGCAATGAATTGCTTGACTCCGCATTCAGCAGGGCGAGGAAAGAGTCGGCAATGCTGAAAAGCGAGCGCAATCCGATCAAGGATGCAAAGGGCAAGAACATAAAGAGAATAGAGGTAAGCTCGAATTACGTTGCGGAAATGCTGCAGAATGCTGTTGTTGGCTTTCCAAGCATGAAAGAGGTAACGCCTTTTTACAGGGAGCTAATGGAATCAACGATTGATATGCCCCTGACATTGAAGGCATTGGGCCATATTTCCGCGGAAAGGAGAATAATACTGAAGATTAAGGGATTGTCCATTGGCAGGATAAAGGGGCTTGAAAGGGAAGAGGCGAGAAAAGCCGCGCCAATAGTGAAGGAATTCTATGGGAGAATGGCGGGGCTTTTGAAGAAGCTTGACAAAAGCATAGAAAACTATGACAGGGCTGCAAAGAAGCTCAAGGAGCTTCCCCATATCAAGGAAATGCCAACTGCAATAATTGCCGGCTATCCGAACACGGGAAAAAGCACAATGCTTGGAAGGCTTACGGAAAGCCAGCCAAAGGTTGCGGCCTATCCATTCACAACAAAAAAGCTGGAAATAGGATATCTTATACATAACTATCTGAAGGTTCAGTTCATTGACACCCCTGGTTTATTGGACAGGCATTTTGAAGAAAGGAACCCTGTTGAAAAAAAGGGCGTTGCTGCATTGAGGCACCTTGCCGATGCCCTCATATTTGTGGCAGACCCAACAATGCAGTGCGGCTTTCCATTGGAAAAACAGGTTTCGCTGCTGAACGAAATCAGGAAAGAATTCGAAGACCTGCCTGTGTTCACTGTGATAAACAAGGCCGATGTTGCGACAAAAGAAGAAATGGAAAAGGCAAAAAAGGCCTTTCCGGATGCATTTGTTGAGGGGGAAGGAATTGAATCAGGCGTAGGCAAGAAGGTTGCGGAAATGCTTTTGAAGAAAGCAAACGAAGAGGAAATGGAACGCGAAAAGGCGATTGAAGAGGAAAAGGCGCGGGAAAAGGCAGGCGAATCTGGAAAGGAAGACGGGGAAGAAGAAGCTGAAGAAGAATAATAGTAGGCAATGCCCTTTGTTGAAGGAGTCATATCCTTGCTCAAGAGGCGGAAGGAAAGGAAAAGAACGAAAATTTACACTCTTGCATGTGCTACAAGGAGTAATGCCCCCTGATACAGCAAATACAAACCAGCCGGCATAAGAGAGTGAAAATTGCGCTGACCAGCGTCACGAAGGCAAAAAAAAGAGGCATTATCTTTTAGATTTTTTGAATCGGCTTTTTAACAAATATTGGGGCGAGCGGGGTGTTTTTCTACGCGCTTTCGCCTCACGGGCAAGCTGACGATTAATTTTGTTCTTGAGTTGCTGCAGTCTTTTGCGAAATAATTCTCGTCGTTTAGGCGTTAATTCAGCTACATCATTTTCTAATCCTTTGTCTCTGGGCCATACAATGCAAACACCGCGCTTCAAACATAATTCAATATATTCCACTTCCTGGTCCCAACGAGCAGAATGCACACTCGGGTCGCCCCTTAAACCTTTTTGCCACTGCAACTCTTCACTAATTCGCCGCATTTTACTTAAATCACTCTGAAAAGGGCTAGGGTAGATTTCTGTTAGGATACGGTTGGTTTCTGCTTCAGACGGCCCCTTTCGCCCCATAATTAGGCCCATAAAACGTCGAGGTCTGCCGGTTGGTCGTTTCATAAAGTACATTAAAGGGCACTATCATAATAAATGAATAATTCTTTGGAGAAATATCCGCCAGTTCAAACAAAAAGGAAAACAAATAATTGCAGGACGCTTTTGTTTTTACTGCCGAAATCCCTTAAAAAACAGGCATTATTTACTGCCCAAAAAAATCAAATAATGCCATTTGGATAGGTTTCTATTATGGCAAAATATACCGGAATAACATATTTTTTACTGCCCAAACACAACAGATTTAAATCGCTTGGGAGAGGCGCTCTTATCTTTTGTAGATTGTGTCGTGGTGCTGCAGGTCTTCAAATTTTATTTTGCCGGCCTTTTTGTCAAATTTGAATATCAAAACAAAATGCGAGTCAATGTGGACCCGCTTGAATTCCTTTAAATCGTACGCAAGGTTCTTGTAATGCTCAATGTCTTGGCCTGAACAGATTTCATCAATCTTTTTCAGGGCTATTTCAAGCCTGGCCTTGTCTTTTTTCCTCAGCTTTTTAAAAACGCGCTGCAATTTTTCGCTGATTTCAAAGTCAAGCATGCTCAAGTTCCCTTCTCAACGCTTCAACACTGGAAAAAGGCCTGAACTTGCCTTTGTCAATCTTCAACAAGTCCTCCTTATACTCGGGCCTCAATTCAGGCTCCAAAAGGTTTTTCTCATACTGCTCAACAATCAGATTAACAGCCTGGGCCTTATTCTTCAAACCATATTTGCCCTTTACAATAGTCAAAACCCTGTCCTGGTGCTCATCAAAAGTCACAATAGCCTGAACCATATCAATCACCAAAAACAGTATATAACAAAAAATAATAAAAAGCTATCTTTTGTTATAATTACGAAACAGCCCTGCAAACAGGGCTGGTCTAACACAAGACTGTTTTTGGAAATCGTGCGCCTTTTAGCCCTGGTTCCTTTTGCCGTGGCTTTGAATGGATAAGGTTTCCTTTAAATCTTTTTCCCAGCACTGTTTTTTTGGCTTAAAGCAAGCCAAGTGGATTTTAATTGACTTTTCCATTTGGTGCTGATTTGGGGGAATGGCCATGGAAGACGTAAAGAAAGAGCTCAAGGAATTGCTTGAGCTTATGCAGGAAGTTGCTTTGGATTACAGCGTGCCAAGGAACATAAGGGGCATTGTTGAGGAAGCCGTGAAAAAGGTTTCTGGCAGCAAGCCCAAGATTGAGGATTTGTGCACCGCTGTTTACCTGATGGATGACATTAGCAAGGACCTGAACATACCTGACCACACAAGGACCGACATTTGGGAAATAATCAGCCGAATGGAATCCATTAAGGAAAAAATAAAGGAGTAGTCAGGGTGCAGGTGCTGGCTGAAAAAAGGAAAAGCGAAATCATCGGCTATGCCGGCGGGAAAGACGCCTTTGTTGACGAAAAGGCTGTTGAGCTGCTGGCAGGGCAGGAAAACTTCCGCGAAATCGTCGACAAGTTGCTTGAAGAGGGCATTGTCTTCATAAACAGGGAGGACGTGGAAAAAAAGCTCCTGAAGACAAAGCTTGATGATGTTCCGCAGCAAGAGGCCGTGGTGCAGGGCGCTTCCTTCAAGCCTGCGGCAAAAGAATATGATGCCAAAATAAGGGTTCTTTCAAAAAATGACGTCACTGGCCAGAGCAACAGCGAGGGCAAGGTCAAGGATTTTTTGGATTACTTCAGGCGCAAGTACGAGCTTTTGTCCCAGATGCTGAAGAGAAGGCAGGGCCTGAGCCCAAGGCCCATAAAGAGGCTGAAGGCGGCTGTAAAAAACGAAAAGGTTGACGTAATAGGAATGGTTTTGAGGAAATGGGTCACGAAAAAAGGCCATGTTGCAATAGAGCTTGAGGACCTTGAGGCAAAGTGCATTGCCCTGTTCATTAAGGGCGACAAGGAAACCGAGGGGCTGGCGGAGCGCGTTCTTGTCGACAGTGTTATAGCCGTCAAGGCGGTGAAATGGAATGATGACCTTGTAATAATCAAGGAAATCTTCTGGCCTGATTTGCCATTGAGGCCGCAGAAGCTTGTTGACACGGACTTTGTGATTGCGTCCACGAGCGATTTTCACATCGGAAGCAGGCTGTTTCTTGAAAAAGAGTGCAACAGTTTCCTGAGCTGGCTCAATGGAAAAGAAGGCGGAACAAGGGAACAGGAAAAGGTCGGCAGGATAAAATACCTGATAATAACAGGCGACAATGTTGACGGCGTTGGCATTTACCCAAACCAGTTTGTTGAGCTCACAATAAAGGACATCTACAAGCAGTATGAGGAATTCAGCAGGCTGATAGAGCAGGTTCCTGAATACATTGAGGTTGTGATTATCCCGGGGCAGCACGATGCCGTGAGATGGGCAGACCCGCAGCCAGCAATCCCAAAGGAATTTGTGAAAAGCCTTTACGAAAAAGGCAACATTCATTTTGTGGGAAGCCCTGGCTGGGTTGAAATAGAGGGCCTGAAAATAATGCTTTACCACGGAGGCGCATTGCATGACCTGATAGGAAGCGTGAGCTTCCTGAACAGCGCGCATCCGGAGCAGGCGATGATTGAGGCCCTGAAAAAAAGGGACCTTATGTCAACATATGGGATGAAACAGCCTTACGTGCCTGAAAAAGAGGACTTTCTTGTGATAAAGGAGGAGCCTGACCTTGTTTACATTGGCGACATGCACCACAATGCCTATGGAAGCTACAGGGGCACAACAGTGATAAACTCTGGAACCTGGCAGGCAAGGACAGATTACCAGGTAAAGCTCGGTCATGTTCCCACGCCGGGAATCGTGCCAATTTATGACATGAAAACGGGAAAAATCAGCGAGAATTATTTTGTGGAAAAAGAGGAATGAAAATGAAGCCAGGGATGGAAGCGGGAAATGCCTGGGCAAACAGGGGAAGGGAATGGGCATGAAGCTTGAGATAGAGGTTGAGGGAACGCCTGCGATAAAAAAATATTATCAGGGCATTATTGCCGAGGTTGAAAAACAGCTTTCGGTTGCCGAAAAGGCAAAGGAAAAAGGCTTTGATTTAAGCACGGCTATAGAGTCAAAGCCGGTGGCAGACCTTGCGGACAGGACAGAAACAATCATAGGGCCTGTCGGGATAGCGAAAAGGTACAGGGAAGTTTTTGAGGAAAAAAAGGGGGACAGGCTTGAAGCCATTTTTCAGCTTTTCCGCGAAATCATCGAGCAGGAATGGTGCAAGATAGAGGATGAGGGAAAAAGGGTTGAGCAGGCGATTAAGACTGCTTTGGTTTTGAACACCGAAGGCGTTGTTGTCGCGCCGCTGGATGGCGTGCCAAAGGTTGAAATAAACAGGAATCCTGATGGAAGCAGGTTCATTGACATTTACTATGCAGGGCCTATCAGGGCGGCCGGCGGAACAAGCCAGGTTTTGCCGCTCATTCTTGGGGATTACGCAAGAAAGCTTCTTGAGCTTGACAAGTACAAGCCAACCGATGACGAGGTTGAAAGGTATGTTGAGGAATGCCAGATTTACGACGAGATTGTTACAAGGCAGTACAAGCCCACAGAC
This sequence comes from archaeon, assembly GCA_041645325.1. Lineage (GTDB taxonomy): Archaea > Iainarchaeota > Iainarchaeia > Iainarchaeales > JAFCCL01. The sequence goes on along the minus strand of JBAZQI010000002.1, from coordinate 54,777 downwards.
GACGAGGTAAGGAAGATTGTGAGGAACTGCAATGTGTGCATCAACGGCGAGCCGACCGAGGAACGCGAGGTTTCTGTGAACAGGGATTTGCCAAGGATTCCAAACAACAGGGTAAGGGGGGGAATGTGCCTTGTGCTAAGCGAAGGCGTTGCATTAAAAGCGGCAAAGATTTTGCGATTTTCAAAAAAGCTCGGCCTTGAGTGGAACTGGCTTGAGGACATAATAAAGGTCGGCAAGGTTGATTCAGGCGACAAAAAGCTCAGGCCAAATGAAAAGTTTTTGATTGGGGCTGCCGCAGGCAGGCCTATTCTTGCCTATCCCATGAGGTTCGGGGGCTTCAGGCTGAGGTATGGCAGGGCAAGGAACACGGGAATAATGGGCAAGGGCATACATCCTGCTACCATGCACATTCTTGATGGATTTATTGCAAATGCCACGCAGATGAAGGTTGAAAGGCCCGGGAAGGCCGCGGAAATGGCGCCTGTTGACAGCATTGAGGGCCCTATTGTGAAACTTTTCAGCGGCAGTGTTGTGAAGGTAAACACGCTGGAAGAGGCCATTAAAATAAAGCCGAGGGTTGAAGAAATACTTTTCCTCGGGGATTTGCTGATAAGCATCGGCGATTTCAGGTACAGCGCGCATCCCCTTGTGCCTGCCGGCTATTGTGAGGAATGGTGGGCAAAGGAAGCCGAAAGGCAGCTTGGGGAAAAGGCAAAAGAAATTGAAAAAATTTTGAAAGAGCCCTTGAATGTTGCGCCGGAACAGGCGATTGAGCTTGCGGAAAAATACAATTTGCCATTGCATCCAAATGCGCTTTGTTATTACAAGGGCGTTGAAAAAAAAGAGCTTTTGCTACTTGCAAGGTTTTTGGAAAAAGGCGAAAAGGAAGGGAATGCAATTGCGCTTGAGAAAGACGATGCTGGAAAAGGTCTTTTGGAAAAAATAGGCCTGTGCCACGAGGTAAAAGAGGGAAAAATTTTTATTGAAGAGGGAATGTTCAATGCCGTGAAAAAAACCCTTGGGCTTGGCAATGGCATTGGAAGGCTTGAAGAGGCGGTTGAAAAGGCCGAAGATGTCATTTCTGCGCTGAACCTTGCATCAGGCATGCAGATAAGGGACAAGGCCGGAACCTGGATTGGGGCAAGGATGGGAAGGCCTGAGGCAAGCAAGCCGAGGAAAATGGCGGGCAGCCCGCATATGCTTTTTCCGATAGGCGCGGCGGGAGGAAACATCAGGTCAATAAACAAGGCAATGGCGGGCACCGGCGAGGGAAAAGAGGGCTCTGTCATTGTTGAGATTGCGCTTTACAGCTGCCCAAAGTGCGGCGCAATAAGGGAACAGCCTTACTGCAGGAAATGCAATGAGCGAACGGAAAAAACAAGCATGTGCCCGAACTGCGGCGCCCTTACCAAGGAAAAAAAATGCGGCAAGTGCGGTTTCGAAACAGAGGCGTTCAGCAAGAGAAGCATTGATTTGCAGGAAACAATGAGGCAGGCGGCCGAAAACCTCGGGGTGAGAATTCCGGATATTGTTAAGGGCGTAAAGGGAATGATTAACACAGGCAAGTCGGCAGAGCCCCTGGAAAAAGGGATACTCAGGGCAAAATATGATTTGCATGTTTTCAGGGACGCAACAATAAGGTACGAGGCGATTGACGCGCCATTGACGCACTTCAAGCCGAAAGAAATCGGATTAAGCGTTGAAAAGGCAAGAGAGCTTGGCTATGAAAAGGACACTTTTGGGAAAGAACTTGTTGACGCAGGCCAGGTTGTTGAGCTGTTCCCGCAGGACATTGTGATAAACGACACAGCGGGGGACTTTTTTGTGAAGGTCTCAAAATTCGTTGATGAGTTGCTTGCAAGGTTTTACAAGCTTGGGCCGTATTTCAACGCGCAGAAAAAAGAGGACCTTGTCGGCCAGCTCTTGCTTGGCCTGGCGCCGCACACCTCTGCCGCGATTGTTGGCAGGCTCATTGGTTTCACAAAAGCAAGGGCGTGCTTTGCCCACCCTTATTTCCATCAGACAAAAAGAAGGAATGTTGACGGGGACCAGGACAGCCTCATGCTCCTTATGGACAACATCCTGAACTTTTCCCACAGCTATCTTCCGGGAAGCAGGGGCGGCAGAATGGACGCATCGCTTGTCTTTACAGTTGCATTAAAGCCGACGGAAATAGACAACGAATGCTATGACATGGAAACAAACTGGGATTACCCTCTTGAATTGTACGAGAACGCGCAAAAAATGGCGCCTGCGGACGTTGAAGGCATCAGAAGGATAGAGCACATTGTGGGAAAAGAAGGGCAGTACTCTGGTTTTGGCTATTCACATGAGACAACGCAGTTTGACGCAGGCCCCACAACTTCAAGGTATGTGCAGTTGAATACAATGGAGGAAAAAATCAGGGCACAGGCAAAGCTGCAGGGGAAAATAAGGGCTGTGGACAGCAAGGATGCCCTGGAAAGGGTGATGGTGACGCACCTTTTGCCTGACATCATCGGCAACACAAGGGCGTTCAGCAGGCAAAAATTCAGGTGCACGAACTGCAACGCAAAAATCAGGCGCATTCCCCTTGATGGAAAATGCCCAAAGTGCGCGCAGGAAAAAATCATCCTCACGGTAAACGAGGGCGGCGTTCGAAAATACCTTGAGATTGCAAAAAACTTGGCAAGGGAATTCGACCTGAGCGCATACTTAAGGCAAAGGCTCGATTTGATAGACCAGGAAATAAACAGCGTGTTCAAAAACGAGCAGCCGGAGCAAAAAAAGCTGGCTGAATTTGTTTAGGGGAGAATCAACTATGCGCACATCAGTTCTTTTTCCAGCGCCTGCTTGAGTTTTTTTGCGTCAAAGCCGAGCTTTATCAGCGTTGTTGTGCCTCTTATGCCCTTGCCTGAAGCTGTTGTCAAAATCAGGCCGTAGGTTTCAAGCTCGTTTACGTATTCCCTGAACCATCGGCTTGAGACAACCTGTTCCTGCATTGAGGCGGCAATGCGCTCGTATTCCCTGTAGGCGTCGCCTGAAAAAAAGACGCCTTCTTCCTTGCCGCCCATGAGCTTTCCATAGCCCTTGCCCTGCGCAGTCATCAAGGACAAGGCGTAGAGCACCAGTTGCTGCTGCTTTGGCAGGGTTTCCACCATGTTCAAGGTAACCTCTTCTTCAACGCGCGTCCTTGCAAGCCTTACATGTTCTTCTTTCACAACCCTTAGCAGGGAGCGGTCAGCCTCTTCGCCTGCCCTGAGCATGAGCATTACCGCTGCCCTAGCGTCCCCTGATTCCTGTGCCGCAATTGCGGCGGCAAGGTTAATGGCGCTATCCTCAACCGCACTTGGCTTGAACGCGGTTTTAATGCGCGCCTGCAGGATTGCCCTGAGCTCTTCCGCATTGTATGGCGGAAAAACCATTTCCCTCTGCAGCAGCGTGCTTTTTGTCCTCACGTCAAGCTTGTCCTTGAAGAAAAGGTTGTTGCTTATTCCTATCACCGCAATGCCGCCTTTTTGCAGCTCGTCGTTTGACCTTGTGAGCGCGTAGATTAGCTCGTCAAGGTCCTTGACCTTGTCTATTTCATCAAGCACGATTATCACCTGCTTTCCGGATTCCGCGTGCTTGAGCATTTTTTCGTAGACAAAGGCAGAGCTGTATCCTATGAAGTCTTCTTCCGGAAAGAATTTTGAAAGCGCCTTGAGCAAAACCTTGTATTTTGTGTTATGGTTCCTGCAGTTGACGTAGGCAAAGTCAACGCTTTTGTTGGCATTGTGGGCTATGAAATCGTTTAACTGCAAAAGCACATGGTTTACGGTTACTGTCTTGCCTGTGCCGACCTTGCCGTAGATGAAAAGATTGTCCGGCTTTGCGCCGTGCAATGCAACCGAAAGCAATTGCGAGATTTCCTCTATCTGCTTTTCCCTGAATGGGAGATTGCTTGGCGTGTAGTGCGGGGTTATTGTGTTTCTGTCCGTGAAAACCGTGTTTTTTTCAAGCTGTTTCTGGAAAATGTTTTCATGCAAGCTTTGCTCAATCAAAAAAAACCCACCCTAGGCTGTGTTTGTGTCGGGTAAAAATTCCTGAAAAAAGTTGGGAGCATAACTATTATGGCCGGGCAATTAAAAAGCATGCTTTATTGAGAAAGCAAACCTGGGGTTTGGCAAAGAATTCGGTTTCCTTACCTGGGCCATAGCGAGCAAAAGCGAGCTTATGGCACCCAGATCAGCCGGCTGGGGCGGCTTGTTATGTAGGGGATGCAAGCGAAGTGTTTTAAAAAACAATTGTGGGAGAAATACTATAATTGAATTTGGGGGTGCAAAAAATAATGGCTTTTTTAGAAAAGGTTTTGAAGAGAGAAGAAGGAATAGACATTGAGGGCTTTTTGAACAACCTTGATGCCGAGGATGAAACCATTTACGAGGATGCCGATGCCTTCGTGAAGCCCATTACGCTTACAACCGAAGCCGATGCGCAGAATGTTGTAAACGAGGCAAAAGCAGGCAATATTGTCCTTGTGAACATAGGGGACCTGAGCAAGAGAAACGCGATAAAGCTCAAGGAAATTGTGACCAAGATAAAAGGCGGCATTGAGGGAATCAACGGGGATATAGCAAGAATCAGCCACGAGCACATTCTTGTGACGCCAAGCAAGGTAAAGATTATTAAGAAGAAAGAGCTGCAATAAAATAGAACAGCATGTTTGTAGGAAACCCGGTATTCCCAATCTCTTTCACGCTTGAAAAGGCCGCCGAGATTGTGGAGAAAGCCCTGCTTAAAAAAAACCGGCACAATTTTGAGAGAGGGGACATAAAGCTTGTCCTCACCCCCTTTTTTCTTTTCTATTACGATGCTGTCTTTGGGGAAAAAGGAAAGCCAAATGGGGAAACCAGGCGTGGCCTGCTTGCCCTGAACGGCGAAACAGCCGAATTGAACAAGGAGCTTGCAGAGTCAATGCCTGAAGAAGAAGCGCTTTTGAAAGAGCTTCCGGACAAATATGCCCTTGTGATAAAAAAGGCGGTTTTTTCAAAAAGCGAGGCTGAAAAGATTGCACTGCTGAAGACAGCCTCTTTTCTCGGCACTGACAGGAAAAACGTCGTGCTTTCCAGCTTTCGGGAAATCTATTACCCTGTGTGGCTTGCGTTTGCCACGGTTGCCGGCGAAACGCACAAATTTGAAATAAGCGCGGTAACCGGGGAAATGCTGGGCAAGGAAAATGTTCCCGAAAAGGAAAAGGGCTTTGTTGAGCTTACAAAAGAGGCCCTTGAGGAATTGAAGGAACCTGGCGCCTGGCTGAGGTACAGCAGGGAGATTGCGGCAATCGGCGGAGAAAAGCTTGCGGGAAAAAAGGGAAACGTGGAAAAAACGCAGGCCGTAAGCGCTGATTCTGGAAGAAAATGGCGCCTGTTGGGAAAGCCGGCTTTCTGGATCAGCCTTGCCCTGATAATTGCCATTGCCGCGATTGTGCTGTTCCTTTGAAGGAACAGCTACTTTGCCTCGCCTTCCACCGAGCAGCCTGACATCCAGGCTTCGCTTATTTGTGCGGCTTTTATGCCGTCAAGGTCCTTGGTGACGCGCTGTGGGTTCCACCAGAATTCAAGCGCACTGTCGCTGAGGCTGACGCAGACATACTTGTCGTTTACAAGGCCGAACACGCTTTCAATTATTGGGCTCATGCCCTTGTAGTTAAGCGAGACTGCCTGCCCTGTGCCACTTGGGCTCATCAGGACAGTAGTGCTTTCGCCGCTCAAGGTCATTCCTGAGTCTATCGGCGTGTAGAAGACTGTTTCAAGGTACAGTTTGCCCTGCTGGAGGTTTTGTGCTGGGACGTCTTTCCAGGTGAAGCCGTAGGCCGGGTTTTCCGGCGTGGTTGCCAAGCCCGGGACTTCGGATGCCGTGCCGTCGTTCCTTTGGTAGTACAGCGAGCTTTCGTCAAAGTTTGCGCAGGTCATTGGCGTTGAGGCAAAGCCTGTCCAGAGATTCATGTAGCCTGACGGCGAAACCATTGTTTTTGCGCCGTTGTGCACGGAGTAGTAGCCGTCTGCCCTTGCTGTTGCCTCGTTTGCCTTGAGTTCCATTATTACGGGCGTTGCGTATGAGGGCGAAAACACCATTGATGAGCCGTCCTTTGCTATGGAAAGTATAAGGCCTTTTTCCGAGATGTTTGACTTGTAGAAGTCCTGCATGTATGCTGTTTGCACAATTTTTTCGCCTTCGCCTTTTGTCAGGATGAAGGAGCCGAGCCTGAATTCGTCAAGCCTTAGCTCGTCCCCTGAGAAGCCGAGGCCGTAGCCGTTGCGCCTTGCAAGGCCGTCTTCGTCAATGCGCTGCAGGCCGACTTCGCCGTTGAAGGGAAGGTAGTAAAGCGGGTTCTGGGAAAGGGGGTTACTTATTTTGGTAAGCCTGACGGTTATTTTGGCGGCAAGCTCGTTTTCCGACCAGAAGAACTTGTATTTGTCGGATTCGAAATCGAAGTCAAGTTCCACGTCGTAAAGGCCGGAATCTATTTTTTCTGGGCTGAAAACCATGCGCTGGGTGTCGGTAAAGTACAGGTCCCAGGGTGAATTGGGGCTGTTGTACCAGTCTGCGCCGAAGAATTCCGTTGTCTTGTAGTAATAGTCAAAGTCTTTTCTGAAGTCGGGGTTTATGCTGTCGCCGATTAGGTAGGCCTGGAAATGCGATAGCTCTGCGGCCTTGTCGAATTTTCCCTCTTCAGCCGCGGTCTTTATCATGTTTAGCCTTTTGAGCAGCTCTATGCTGAATTGCGTGGGGTCACAGTAAATGTATTCAAGATCATTTGGGCTTTTCTTGTCGCAGCTGTATGCGCCTGGCTCGTTTATGCCTATGCTTGACCAAGCCCAATTGAACAGCACATGGGGCACTTCGCCCGGGCCTGTGCCGCCGAGCTTGCCATCCTGGCCTATGCAGTAATCCTGCTGACCGCCGACCAGTTCCACGTGAAAGCGCTGCTCTTCATTCCATAAAAGCGCAACATTCACGGGAAGTGATGACTGCTTATTAAGGCGGCTTAACCCGAATATGTCAATGTAACCCAGCTCAATACCGAGTTCTTCCACTGCCACAGGCGCGGTTATGGCTGCGGGTCTTTTTGCCTTGACCTCTTCCACTACAATGATGCTTTCGTTCGGATTTAGGTCCAATGGCCCGAAGGCAATGAAATTGCATTCAAGGTTTTCGCCACAGCCTGTTGCCGTTACTGTTTCCAGAGTGCTTGCGAAACCGCCCAGGTTTTTAATGGTCCAGATTATGTTGAATGCCTTTTCTGCCTCATTTCTGCCGAAGGAAATTATCCTGGAGGCGCTTCCGTTGACTGAAAGGACTGGATGCACGACAATAACGTCAAATTCGCGTGAGACTACGCCGCATGTTCCGTTGTTTTGGCTTGCAACGACAATCTGCACGTGGTGCAGACCCTGCTTGGAAAAAAGGTACTTGACTGGGCCCTGATTGCCCTTCCATACTGTGCCGCCGTGGCAGGATTCGACATTGGTTTTAATGTAATTGTCACCGACCTTTTCGCCATCAACAAGGATATCTGCCGGGAGAACTGCATCCGGGGCTGAAGCGCCGTCAACGCACACATTTATATAAGAGACAAAATTCGTTATGCTCATCAGGGTCATAATTGGCACTACATATGTGTTCCCATCCCCGAAAGCGACGGGCTTGTCAAAGGATATTATAAAATCAACATTAGTGATGCCCTGTACGTTTTGTTCATGCCAGCAGTGCTTGCCCCCGCCCCATGTGCCACAGGTGCTTGGGTCCAGGGAAATAAAATCACCGGGCGAAGCAAGGGAAACCTGTGAAAGGCATACCAGGAACAGGACAAAGAAAAAGGCCGTAACCTTACCGCAGGTCGTTTTCAATGTTCTCACCTCCAAATTCCTCATTGCCTCTGCCGCCGAATCTGACATAGGCATTGTATGCGATTACAAGTATGACAACGATTGCGGCAACCCACAAAAGCAGGGAGTAAACCGTGCCCCAGGGCAAGGACTGTTGGCTTGTGCTTGCCCGGCCCCTGCATTGTGTCAGGCAGCACCACTTCCCTTCGCTGCTTGCCGCAGGATTGTCGCATAATTGCCCTTCCGAACACATGCTTCCGCCGAGTTCAGGGCATGACTTCAGGGTGAATGCCGCTTCCCGGCCCACGATATTTATTTCCACTTTCTGCTGTTTTCGCGTGGAAAAATTATTCAGCAAAAGCACGAAGTTTTCAGGCTCCACAGCTATGGATTCAGCCACCGGGCTTTCACCTTTGAGGGCCTTGGTTGCGACGAGCTCGCTTGTTTCAGGGCGCAGAAGCATGAATGCGGCGTTCATTTCCTTCAGCTTGGTGTCCTCGTTTGAGAATAAAAGATTAAGTGTTCTATTTGAGAAGTCATAGTTCCATTCAATGGCTATTTCACTTGCCAGCTCCTTTTTCGGGAACTTGCTTGCGTCCACAAGGTAGCAGTAATGCTCGTGCTCTTCCCCGCCTTTTGATACCGAACCGCATACCTTGAAGAGGTCAAGCGCTTTTTCGGCGGTAAAGGGAAAGGCAAATGTAAGGAAGTCCGGGCTGGCTATTGACGCAACCTGCCGTTCATCGCTGAAAATTACCCTGTTGTTGTCCCTTGCATTTTCAATCCAGGCCTTGACTGTGAAATCTTCAAAAGGGGGGAAATTGTAATGGTCCGGGCTTGGGCCTATAAACATGCTTATTTCGCCCTGGGAACCTTGCTCAAAAGAGTAGTCGCTTATGTTGAGCTGGTGTATTTTGGCAGTGCCACCGTAGACAATGCTCCTGTTCCTGTAAAGGGAGAGCAGCCTGCCGCTACTGTCCCGCAACTCAAGCCTTATTGCGTACGCGTCCGGCATTTGCGGAGCTTTGAGCTTTACGCTTACTGCTTTTTCTTCGCCAGGCGCAAGCAGCGCGATTTTTTCAGTTGCTGTCGATTCATAGGAAGCGCAGCTTGTGTCATCCCACTCGCATAATCCCACAAACAGTATAACATTGCTGAGAGATTTGCCGGAAATATTTTGCACAAAAACCCCGTTTTCAATTTCTTCGCCGGGTTTTATTCCCGGGCCCACGGGCCCAAGAAACTCATGGAACATTGTCTTTGTCCTTATGAATTTGGCTTCAGGGAACTCATTGCCGACGCCTGATACTGCGAAGCGCACGGAGTTTGGCGAAGCGAATATGTGGGGCGCTCCGACAAGCGAGGTCTTGTTTGTCTTGGCGTAGACATCTATCCTGTAATTGCCGGGTTTGAGGCCAGAGGGCAGATTGTATGAAAAGGTTTCGGAAACCTTTTCGTGGGGCGCGATGTTCAGGCCAGTTATTTTTTCCTCAAAGAAAATGTTGTCCGTATCCTGCATCTGGCTGGGGTAATAGTAATCATCGCCTTGCACAAGTTCGACAACAACATATGCTTCCGCTATCGGGAAATCCTCCATATTGAGCAGTTCTATTGTGGCTTCAAGCGTTTCTCCCGGCGAAAACGTTTCCTCGTTGAGCTTTACAAACAGGTTGCTTTTGTAGAACAGCTCGGGCTGTGCAGCACTTGCATAGCCTGCGAAAAGCAGGAGCAGCGCAATGAAAGCGATTGCATTTTTTTTGCTCATTTGGCAGGCCTCAGTTCGTTTACATAATCGTCAACGTAAATTAAATTATACTGGGTTGTGTCGAGATAAAGGTCCTTTATCGTAAAAGGCGTAGCCCCTTGGTCATCATCTGCTGCATCATTGCCCACATATTTTCCATATATGACGTTGTCAACAAGCCATACTTCAACTTCTGGGCTGTTGCTGTATGCTGTGATGTTTGCATCGTCAACCGAATAGAGCCCTTCGCCAAGCTTGTTTGCCAGCGAGAGGTCAATTTTTCCAAGCGCAAAGCCCAGGCCCCTGACAGGAACTATTGTTGAGCGGAAAAGATTTGTGGGCGGGGGCCCAAACTCAAGCTCAAATTGAGTGTGGTTTACGTCAAAGCCGTATGATGTTTCAATGAGCGTGCCGTTTAGCGAGAAAAACAGGAAAGCCCTGTTTTCTGAGTTGTATATTGGGAACGTGATTGAGCCTATTGAGTCACGTTGAAGCTGGACTTCAAACGAGTTGTAATAGCACGATGCTGCGATGTAATGGCATTTTGCCGCATCATTTGTCTTGCCGCTTTCTTCCCAGGTGCAGCCACTTAAGCCGCATTCAGGCACCGGCACCGGAATGCCGTCAACGTAAATGTTCGCGCTTGCTACATATGCAATGGAACCGTAGTCAATAACACCGGACAAGTCTATTGGCAAAATAGGGATAATTATCGAATCAAATTTCAGGGCGGTTATGTCTTCCATGCTTTCTCCCACGTTAACCGTTATGCTTTTGTTTATGGTATGATCAGGGCCTGTATCAGCCCCTGTGGGAATGTAAAAATCGTTCCATGTGTTTTCCCTTTTTTCCTCAAATTCAACCCTTACAGGCGTTGAAAGGCTCAGTTCTGCCCTCACGCCCCATTCGAAGGGGAACATGTCCGGAATCTGCACATCATCCCTTCTAATTATCGCCTTGAAGGAGTCAAGGGCAAGCTCAGGGGCCCATGCGTCGTTGAACTGGACAGCGCAATCATTTGTTATTTCGCCGCTGTCCATGTTGCTGTCCAGAAGATTAAAGCTTGTCTTGTCAATTGCAAAGCAGCTTCCCACAGGGTCTGAAATAATCACAAGCACTTTCACTGCGTTCACAAAGCGCACGTCGCCCTGCATTTTTGCCTTGACGTAAATCGGGTATTGCCCGAGGTAAACCTGTTCGCCTCCCTCGGGATTGTCTGCGGTAAATGTTGCCTGCGCGCTTGCACCGGCCGGAATCTGCATTTGCTTCGGCTCAACTTTGAGCTTGCTGTTGAACATTATTTCAACAGGCGTTTCGCAGTTGTTGACAACTTCAAACAGGCCCTTGCCGCCCGGCCTTGTGTCCTTGAATGTGCGGACGTCTTCTCCAAGTGAGGGAACCTCTATGCAGTTGTACCTTGGGTCAAAGTAGTCGCCGAAATTTACCGGCACCTCAACAGTTGTCTTCTTGTAGCCCGGCGCTGTTGCCACCAAGCTGACCTTTTCGTTGGGCTGCAGCCTGAAGTTCCTTGTTGAGGAGAAAGCCCCTGTTTCGCCGGAAACAAGCGATTCGAACAGCGTGTTGCCAGGCAGGAAGATGCTTATTGAGGCGCCCTGAACCGGGGTGCCATCACTTGACTTAACATAGCCGCTTAAAATCTGGCTGCCATCGTTTGGTATTAGCACCGAGGGCGAAACCGCCAGTGTGAGCTCTTTTGCGGCTGTTACCGTGAACGGGATGAATTGTTCCATGGCCTTGCCCTGTGTTGAAGTAAAAGAGGCCTTGATTTTAGTGAATGCGGCTTCACTACCTGTTTTCAGCTGCACAGGCGAGCCCTGTGAGGCAACAGTGTGGGCGGCAATTTGCAGCCCTGAAAATGCGGTTTGAATGTTTTCGCCCTGTATTGAAACCACATTGGGGGGGTCAGCGTTTTCAAGCTTCAGTGTTGCTGTCAGTTCCACACCGCTTGTGTTGCGGACCTCGTAGAACAGCTTGTAATTGGAATAGCTTGCAAGCTCGGTTTCCTGCCCGGTCGTGTAATCGCTTTCGCCCGAAAAGCTTTGGAGGATTGCCTTGTTGCCGTTTGAATCCTGGAGCCAGAAGCGCATTATGGCTGCAGGGCAGTCGGGTGGCGAGCAGATTGGCTCGCCTATTCTGAAGGTCTGCAGGAATGGCTGTGTCATGAATTCGGAATTGTTCATTATGGCTTTGCCCTGGTAGCGCAGCTCTATTTCCGTGCCGTCCTCAAGGTTTTGCTCGATTTCCATTTTAAGCACAAGGGTGTAAGCTGTTTGCCTTGAGGCTGTTGCCCAAAGCGTGTTTGCCTGTTTTGCGACAAGGTCTGTTATGCAGGCCTCCGGGCTTGAGAATACATTTTCAGGATTGTAGCATGCGCTGAAGATTGTCGATGAGTAGGGCGAGCTTGCGGCGTAGTTAAGAAGCCTTGCGGTGTATCCTGTCGGGGTAGGCAGTTTTTCCGGGCTTTTGCCTTTTTCCTCTGAATCGAGCCTTATGTGGTGCATAATATTCGAGTAGTTTGCGTCTTTTGCGGTAAGCACCGTGAATTTGATATAATAGTAGAGCTGGCCTGTTTCGCCTGATTCGAGGGTTGTTGCCTTCTGCTTCAGGGCCTTGTCGGCGTAAAAGCCCTCGAATTTGATTGCCATATTCTGGTCAAGGCTTATATCGCTTTTTGAGTCAAGTTCCAGCCTGACGCTTTGCGCGCTTTTTGACACTATGGGAAGCGGCATGCTTGTTGCAGAGAAGTATCCTGCGGCTACGGCTTTCACGTAAACGGTCTTGTTTGACTTGAAGGGCTGTGATTCAAGCTTTCCCTGCGCGTCAGAAAAGCCGCTTTGGAGCACGGAATCAGTGGCGTAGTCAGTAAAGGTTATTTCAGCGCCCTGTATCGGACTGCCTGTTTTTTTGTCAACAACCTCAGCCTTGACCTTGCCTTCAGTTGTAATAAGCATAATGGAAAAGCCCAGGGTTGCACCAGCTACAAGTTTGCCTGTTTCGCTTGTTCCCTCGGTATTGGACTTTTTTACCTTTACAAAGTAAGAGCCTTCAGGCAGCCTTGAAATAAGCATGTTGCCGTCCGCGTTTGTGAGCGCGTAGGGATAATCGAGTATTATTTCGGGATAGTCCGCGCTGTAGAGGAATACCTGTGCGCCCTCAACCGGCTTTTTTGTTTCATAGTCGGAAACAAAGATGCTTACCTTGCCGCTGTTTGAGCCGTCGGATGCGAGTGGCGTGAGCTTTATTGCCTGCGGGGTTTTGCTGGATGCGTCCATTACCGCCACGTTTGTGATTATTCTTGTTACATAATTGTCGTGTGATGCCACGGCAATGAATGACGAGTTGTTGCCGTCAACCGCCTTTTCTATTAGGCCTGAGGAATCACTTGTTTTTGAATCAAAGAGCAGGTTGTTTGCGTAAATCAGGACTGTTGCGTTCGGGATGCTTGCGTTTGTTACCGCATCGGTGAAGTGCATGGATATTTTCTCTCCGTCGCCTGTGGCCGGCTGTGCGAAGGAAAGCGTGACAGTTGCGGGCGTGCCTATAAGGGCTTCTACGCCGGTTTTTTCGGCATACCTTCCGTCGGAATGGCTTGCGGTAACCGAGTAAATGCCGGGTTCAATGCCCTGGATTGAGACTGTGCCGCTTGTGTCGGTTGAAAGCTGCTGCACCAGCACGTTGCCGCCGCCGAAGGCCTTGACTATTGCGCCCTGCACCGCGTTTCCGGCATGGTCCCTTACAATCACGTTTATTCCGGTTGTTGTTTCAACAGGGTCAAGAGGGTCAAGCTTTAGGTAGGTTGGATTCCTTGTTATGGCAACGCTTGCCTTTGGCTCGTATCCTTCAGCCATGGCCTTTGCAAGAAGCGTGCCGCATTCACCTGAAACCGCCATGTCCTTGAATTCGCCTGTTGCGCCAGATAGAGGCGCAGGGGCTGGGGTGCCGGTTGAGCAGGTGAATTCAAGGTGCACCTGTCCCTTAATCAGCCTGTTTGTTCTTGAGTCGACAACGTATATTGTGGATTTGGTGGCTTGAAAGGAGGCTTTTGTCCTGCTGAGAAGAAGGTCAACAAGGTCGTTTGTTTTCAGTGTTATGGTCTGGCTTAGCCTGTCAAAACCGTCCTTTGACACGAGTATTGCGGCTTCAACCCCGCTTTGCGGCAACGCAAGCTTTGCTTCGCCGAAATCGTCGGTGTCAAGGCCTATTGACTCGTCGTTGAATGAAACCGAGATGTGCGCGCCCTCCAGCGGGTTGTTGTTTTCGTCAAGCACGCGCAGTGTTGCAGACAGTGAAACCTGCGGCAAGAGCGTAAAAGTCAGGAGAATTGCAAGGCAGGCCAGTACGGCAATCAGCAGCACAAAGGAGGGAAACACACGGTCCACAGGGTCAATTGCCTTGTAGATTGGAACATGCCCGTTTACCTTGTCCAAAAGCATATAGTAGCGGTCTTCAAGGAAATAGTAGCCTTTCTTGAAAGACTCAACTATGCTGTTCAAAGGGTTATCCATTCAAAAAAACGCTCCCTGACGCTGTGGTTTGCACACTAATAGAATATGCACACTAATAGAATACTTTCATTATTAATAAATTTTGTGCAGAAGCCTTTTTGCCTGTTGGCAAAAAGCCTTGGGAAAACAGCAACGCTGATGCGTTGCTAAGCCTTTTTCCTTCAGAAAAAGCCTTGGGAAAAATGCGCTTCGCGCAAAGCCTTTTTTCTGTTGAAAAAAGCCTTGGGAAAACAGCAACGCTGATGCGTTGCTAAGCCTTTTTCCTTCGGAAAAAGCCTTGGGAAAACAGCAACGCTGATGCGTTGCTAAGCCTTTTTCCTTCAGAAAAAGCCTTGGGAAAAGTGCCTTGAGCAAAAACGGCTCAGTTTAATGGAATAAGTCTTTGCCCCAATGCGCTTTTGACCTTTTCAGCAACAGCAGGCCCGAGAATCCTGCCAAGGTCCTTCAAATCAGCATTTTTGAGCTCTGCAACGCTTCTTATGTTGCTTCTCCACAGTTTTCTTGCCCTCACCCTTCCGATATGCCTTACGTTGGTAAGCGGCAAAAGCTCTTCCCTGACGCCATACTTGAGCCTTTTCCTCAGCCTTGACAATGGCAAGAAGTGATTTTCCAAAGACAAAAGCTTTGCAATTTCAAGGGAAGAATAGCACAGCCAGTCGCAGATGCTTAGCTTTGAGTGGAGAATGCCTGGCTGGGTCTTGAAGTCTTCCATTATGGATTGTTCAAAGGATTCGTCAATCCATTTTTCAAGCATTTCAGCCGTGTTGAATTTTTTCAAAAGATTCAGGTCAAAGTACATTTCCCTATCAAGGTCAATCGGCATCTGCGGCTTGGAGAGCTGCAACTGCTCCCACAATTCCGGCTCCTTTGCCTTTGGAACCGAAAGCCAGGGCATCATTTCCGAGCAGTTGCACAAAATGAAAAGGTATGAAAAAGGCGTGAATTTTGCGCTTGCCTTCATCGCGCTTATCATTTCAAAGGCGCTTTGAGGGTCAAGGTAAAGCTCGCTCACCCTTTGCCCCAAAACTGTTGCCGAAATGCGCTTTTCATTTGCTTCAATAAAGCCCATTTCTACAAGCTGCTGCAAAACAGATTGCAGCTTTTCAAACAGCGCCTGCATGTTGCTGAATTGCTTTGCATACAGCGTTTTTTTGAAAAAATCGCCCATGCTTGCCAAATCAAAAACAAAGCCGCTTGCCACCAGGGCAAGCACATGCATTCTCAGCACAGGCTCAACGCCAAGCCTTGACTCAACAGGCTCCACCTTGCCGCAAATGTATTCCTCAAAAAGCTCGTCCTTTTCAGCCTCGCACCTTGCCACAACAATTCCCCTGCCCTCCTTGTCATATTTTGGCCTGCCTGCCCTTCCAATTTGCTGCTTGAATTCCGAAACAGGAATTCTTGCCATTCCCCCTGCGGTGTAGCGGTAAAGCGAAGGAATTATCACAGTATGGCTCGGCAAATTTACCCCGGCCGCAAGTGTTGGCGTTGCGGCAATAACCTTGATTTTGTTCGAGCGGAACGCGTTCTCAATCAGGGTGCGCTGGCCCGAAAGAAGGCCTGCATGGTGGAACGCAACGCCGCTTGCAACAAGCGAGGAAAGCTTTCTGCACTGCTCGGTGGGCTGCTCAAGAATGCCAAGCAATGAATCGCTTTCCTTTTTCAGTTCATTTTTCTCCTTTTCCCGCAATGCCTTTTCAACAAAAGGGGCTAGCTTTATGGCAATGCTTTCCGCATTTTTCCTCGTGTTTGCAAAAACAAGCGCCTGCTTTCCCTTGGCAAAAACCGTGTCCTTTACAAGCGCCTTTATCGGCTCTTTCAGGCCAAAGGATTCGCTTTGCCCTGAAGCATAATGCACCTTGCCGTTGAAAAAAATGCCTTCTTCAAGCGGCACAGGCCTGTAATCGCTTTCAATAAGCTCTGCCTCAAGCCAGTCCGAAAGCTCGTGCGCATTCGGAATGGTTGCGCTCAGGGCAAGCACCCTCAGCCCAGGATTGAGCATTCTGAGCTTTGTAACCGCAACCTCTATTGTCGGGCCCCTGTCACTTCCGAGGGAATGAACCTCATCAATGACAAGAAGCCCTACTGCCCCAAGCCAGTTCGCCTTATGCCTCTGAAGGCTGTCCAGTTTTTCAAAAGTTGAAAAAATGATGTCGTAATTCTGAAGATGGGAGCTGCTGCCGTCAAGGTCGCCTGTGCTCAGGGCGGCCCTTATTTTCAATTCCTTTGAGTACTTTTTTTTGAATTCAGAAAAGTGTTCCGAGGCAAGCGCCCTCAAAGGCCCTGTGTAAATCACCTTTTGCTGCCTGTTGGCAATAGAATCAATGGAAGCTATTTCCGCAAGAAGGGTTTTTCCGGAAGCCGTCGGGGCTGAAACCACAAGGCTTTTGCCGCGCCAGTTTTTTTTAAGCGCGGCAACCTGCATCGGGTTGAAGGATTCAATGCCGCTTAATTCAAGCGCCTGCTTTTCCGCGTCCATAAATAATGCCCTTTGGGAAAAGGCATTTAAAGGAAATTTAAAGCGGGCTTCCGGTGAATTACGGAGAATTGCACTGCCCTGATTCTGCAAGCTTTGCAAAGTAGGCGCGGTTTTCTTCAAGGCCCTGCAGGCCGTTCATAAGAATCAGGGCCGCAACCTTTTTTCCGCAGATTGTTATTGCAATGTCTGATATGAAGGGCGCTTTGTTTTCATCAGTGGGATCAACTTCCATCAAAATCCAGTTTAGGCTGCCTATTCTATTTGCCTGGCTTGCCTGAATGGAACCAAAACCTGTGATGCCGCCACCGGCCTGAAGCATTTCCTGCGGAATCTGGCTCACGTCATTGTAGCCGCTATTGTTGTCGGCAAGCATTACTGCAATGACGCTCATGCCGTTTCCGTCGCCTGCCTCCGGCTTCAGGAGAATCAGCATCGGCTCGCCCTCCATGTCTTCGGTCATTGCCTGGAAAAGCGTTTCGCCGAAAGGAATGTTTTTCCAGTCAAACCACACAGCGCTTTGCGGCGGCGCGAGGCTGAAGCCGTATTTTTCAATGCGGTTCTGCCCCACGGGCTGCTGCGACTGGATGCAGCCGCTTGCAAAAACCAAAAGGCAGAATAAAAAAATCAGGAAATACTTGTTCATTTGCTAAAATATGGGGGATTGGATTATTTATTCTTTCCTTTTTTTGATTGGAAGGATGTTTTTAGCCAAAATGATGAATATTTCTTGTAAAAAAATCAAGTTTTGTTTTTTTTGGTCATTTTTTTATTGCTTCCATCCGATTAATTTCGCTTCTAATTCGCAAAGGTGCGGATTATTGTCAAAGGCAGACCAGATTGCATTATACAGATTGCAGTTTCTTTCTTGATACAATGAATTATATTGTTTGTTTGTTATATACAGGTCCTGTTCTCCAAATGAGTGTAAAGTTTCGTGAATCAGCACAGAATTTGTCTTTCCTTCATCGCCAGTATTATAGCTAAATCTAACGATGTTTCCCTCATTTAATCCTGCAGAGCCAGGATAACCTATCCTGATTAATTCATCAGTTATTTCTTGGTCCAATAATCCCTCTTCAAAAAATTCGTGCATTGCTATTACATCAAATTTTTGTTCTATGCCACAAGCAGCAAGTTCTTTTTCAGTGCAATTCCTTGTTTCACCAGATTCACAAGACTTAAACAATTCAAGGTATTGCTTTTTATCTAACTTGCATTCTTTTTCTATTGCCGTGAACTCTAAATCAAAATCGTTTGTTGCATTCCAATATGCCCTTTCTGATTTAACCCACGCGTTAGCGCTATCAGTTAGCCATTTCAAATCGGCATTCTTAGTTTTTTTTTCGATTTCGAATTTAGCATTATCATTGTAAATAAAAATTCCCAATATCCCCACTTCATTTTTAATGTAGGGATTTAACCCATATTGTGTGTTAGTTGCTCTGCACGAATGGTTCAGGCAAACAGAAAGCCCGCTTTCGCAATCGGAATTGGTGCTGCAGGCTGTTCCTGGTTCAACAGGGTAAAATATGCCATTTGAGCAGATGCCCAACCTGTCTTTTGGGCAATATTTCAAATCGCCACAGATTTCTGTTTCTGATTCAGGGCAAGTCCCAACAATTATTGGGCCATGCTCAAAAGACTCCCAGCCAAAAGAGCCGTATATCTGGCGGTCCTGTTGCATGTTATATCTAAAGAAAACCGTTGATGCTGCTGAAACTTCATCTAATCCAGGGCTTGTTATCTCAAAACTAGCTTTGCTTTTTGGCGCTATTTCCTTGTATTCATCAAATCCAATTTTTTTGTCCTGCTGATTGTAGTAGCTGGTAAAAACATCAAATAGCCTGAACGTTAACTGTGTCGTAGTGGTATTTTCCACATCTACTTTAAATGAAAACGGTTTGTTTTGTTGAACATAACGCGGGTAAGATACTGCGATTTTTGTTGGATATTCATGCAGAAGTGACTGTAAACAAACATTTTTCACACACCGTGGATAATCTCTCAAAGTGCAATCTTGGTCTGTCAAACAAGATTTTCCTTCGCCATTTTCAGGATTCCATTCATAAAAGACACTATTTTCACACATTGACTTTAGCCGGGAATCCGTTGCAAAGCAAAAACCATTGCAAAAAGTGCAATTATAGTTTGCTTCTGCAACATTTCTTTTTCCACAATTGCCTCCAGAACAAGCGATTAATGGAGTGCAAACGCACTTTTCACAGTTCATTTCAAGCTTTCCATTATTGCAAAGCAAGCCATTTGTTATTGAACAACTTCCATCTGTAGTTCCATCAGAACAATTTGCATCAGTCAGTTTGCAATCCTCCATGCAGTTTTGTTGATTCTCGCCTGCTTCGCATGCTCCGTTTCCGCAAACCGGCTGCTGAATGCACCCGCTTAATGCAAGCGCCGCAACAAGCAAAGAAACAAGCAAAAATTCTTTTTTCATTGCAATATCATAAGAATTAGCCGCTATTTAAAACATATTGTAAGAAAAGGCGAAGTCGAAGAAAAGGCAGAATAAAAAAGATCGGAACTTATTCTGCAGAACAGTTTCCAATAATCAGGATTTTAATTTCAGGATTTTTGCATGCTTTTTTGGGGTTTAATGGCGGAATCGGGGCGCATTCCAGATTTGCATGGCGGGCAAACGGTACTGCTATCCGCGCCCGTATGTTGAGGGGTATTTTTTAAGGTATGCGTTTAGAAGAGCATCAAATAAGGCATCATCAATAACAGTGCCTTCATCATTGCCGTTCCAGCCCCTAACAAAATTGTCTTCAGATATCCACAAGGCATATTTTTGTTTTCCTGCCGAAGCATCTGTTGTCCCTTCAAAAATCTTGTTGCCATTAATTTCCTTCAATGATATATCTTTCCATATGCCTCGTGCTTCACTTACTTTTTCATCCAAAAATGAGTCTGGTAGTGCAGTAACTATCATAGAGGCGGGGTCTTCAATGATGTCGAGCGCAAATTCTGACCTTTGGTCTACTTTAATATAACGCAAATCGATGTGATAAATGGTTTGGGTTTCAGATTTGCTCAAATTCCACATTCCGCCAGGGATAAATCCGGTAAGTTCAGGCAAGTCCCAAACCATTCTAGTCCTTGCTACTTCAGTGCTGATCGGGATGTCATTGCCGCTAACGTAATTTGTATTTTTTTCTATTTTCTCATTAATCATTTTTTTTTGAATTGAATTAAAAGGTTCAAGGCCATCTTTTGTATAATTATTCCATTCAACAGAATCCCACATATAAAGATTCGGGCCATAAAGGGAAATTTTAGTTGGTCTCCAACCAAAACCATCACAACCATAGTAACAGCCTAATTCTTCACCGCATTGATTCCCGCTATTCCATGAAAGAACATCCCCGCTAGGCCATTGTGGAATGCAATTTGACCCAAAATAATCAACTAATTCTGGATTTGTAATCCACACACAGCTGTCAGCATAGTTTGAATTGCACGCGCTTTCAGTCGTACTGTAAGTGCACGCGCCTGTTATTTGAACTTTTTTTGCCGGTCCACTGCACCAGCTTGGGCAGCCAGGCCTGACATCGCAATTTTGCCCTTCAAGTGACACGCTTAAGGAATTTAAGTTGTCATATTCGCCCGTCTGTTGTAATACTTGGTTATAACCTTCGTCATATTCATCCCTAATGCCGCCAAATAAATGCCCCATTTCATGTAAAAATATTTCGAGGCGGGATTCAATCCCCGTTTGTATAGGCATATATTCATTATCAGCCGTTACTTGCCAACCGGAGGGAAGTGTTTTAATTAAGAGGACAAATTCATTGCAATTAACAAGAGAATATTTGTCATCAATTAAAGAGTAATCATTGGAACACTTTCCAAGGTTTAGCCCATCAGCAGACTCTATAAAAACGGTCACATCCATCATGTTGCACGAATCACCGCAACCTATTTCCTCCCCATCCAATATTTTTTTTAGTTGATAAATGTCAAATCTTTCTTTGTAAGTTTTAAATGGCTCTGCATTGAGAAGACCTCTTTGTCTTTTTCCTTCGAAAGAATCATCAGCAAACAATGCGTAGTTGACATCATAAACAAAAGAGGCATAGTTGTCTGAGGGGTAACCAAAATTAACAAAATATAAGTTTATTTTTGTGCCTGTATATGTGCCTTCATGGATTTTAACAAAATTAATATTACCTGACTTTGGCAGCTTGCATTCAGTACTGCTTTGGCATTCATTCGGTCCGCTTCCTGATATTTCAATGCATTGTTGTTGTTCATTGCACTCGTTGTGTTTTTCCGGAATAGTTAGGCATTGTTTGTCTGTCTGGCATTTATCAACTCCCGCGCCTTGAACAATTGCACATTTTTGGTTTTGGCATTCAAAGTGCGTTGGACTTGTTCCACAGTCTTGTGGGCAGTTTTGTTGATTCTCTCCTGTTTCGCATGCTCCGTTTCCGCAGACTGGTGGCTGAATGCACCCGCTTGACAAAAGCAATGCAAGCAAAAGCAAAATAAAAACAAAACCTTTTTTCATCAGCTAAAAGAAGGGGCAGGAAATATTTAAAGCTAGGTGGTGCATGTTCATTTCCGCTTTCCGGACAAGAAAAGCATGGCAAGGACAGAAAACGCAACCAGTGGAAGCAGGATTGCCTGGAATTCGGGAATGACAGCAGGCTTGTCGATTTGAAGGGTCAGAATCCTGATTTTTTGGTCATCAAGGAAATTGTCGCTTGCATCGTAAACACTTGCATAAAAAGTGTAATTGCCGGCGTCCCAAGCGCCTGGGATGACAAAAACAAGGCCGTCTGCGGCGCCAAGTGCCCTGGTGCCACCGGCCGCAAGGTTGTTTATTAGCACGATTTGAGTGAGCATTGCCGTTCCATCGTCGTCTTTGACAATTACCTCAAGGCGCGCATTGCCTGCGCTTGAGCCCAGATTGCGAACCGAAACAGCGGCAACAACCGGCTCTGATGAACCCGACGCCACGAAAACCTTGCTGTGGTCAATTTCAAAGGAAGAAACCTGAAAGTCCGCAAACACGCTTGCGCACAGCAAAAGCGCGAACATGGCTGAAAGCATTAAGGCGATTTTTTTGGAGCTCATTGCAAAGAAAGAAAGCGAAACTGGAATTTATTACTTTGCTATGCGATTTTTTGCGGCGGATTGCGTAAAAAAAAGGGTTTAACCCAGAGCATCTGGAAAAGAAACAAATTTAAACAGCGAAAAGCATATGGCTAATGGTGAAACACGCAATTATGAGAAGGGTAAGAAAGGTAAAAAGACGGCGAGTGACTCAAACGGGAAAACCCCTGGTGGGTGAAACCAAAATAGATAAAATCGGCTACACTTCCAAGCTGGTCGAGGATTTGATGCGCGCAAATAAGATTGGCGCACAAGAAGCTGCAAAAATAATAATGGAAAGGCATCATGACATTTCAAAAATCGATAGCGATTTACTGGGGCAAATTAGTAGAGGAAGAAATAGAATCGGAAGGCGCTAGAAGCTGCCGGCAAAACTGCTGCAAAAATTTTCCTGGCAAGGCCTCGTAACCCGGGCAGCCTTGATATGGACTTCCTGCAGGCAATTGCAAACGGAAAAATAAGAATCCGCTGAAATGGAAAAAAATGCTTAGCAAAAAATTAGCGCATTTTTTCCCAAGGCTTTTTCTGAACCTATAAGGTTCAGAAACCGTAAGAGATGCTAAAGCATCTCTAAGGTTTTTCAGCAGAAAAAAAGGCTTCTTTTTGCGAAGCAAAAAGCTTTCTTTCCCACCCGGCAAAGCTGCAGCTTTGCTGGGCCTTTCAAAACCAATGGTTTTGCCAGGAGGCTTTCTTTCTCGCGAAGCATTTTTCGCCATCGTTTTTCGCAAGCCTTTTATTAAAAGGCTTTTAGAAAGAAAGGCTTCTAAAAGCTTGCCCATCTTGCGAGTTCTTGCATTGCGGTTATGTCCGCGTCAAGGGCTGCAAGCTTTTGATTGAGTTCACCTATTTTGCGGTTGCTTTGTTCCATCCTGAAGTCCTGGAGCAGGTCTGCGTATTGCGCCACCCTTTTGTCGTTTTTGTAGACAATGCTTTCGTCAACTGTTTGAACAAGCTGTTTCCTGTAGTCCAGGTCTGAGATAAAGGTTTTGACCATTGGCTTCCACCTTGGGTCGGCAACAAGGTGCACAGGCAGATTTACCTTGCCGGCGTCTGACCTGTAGTCTGCATCAACCATGCATTTGGCCATGTGTTTCCAGTACAATGGCTCTTTGAGCTTTTTTATGCTGTGCACCTGGTGGTAGCTTTTTGCGCCGTCAAACTTGTGCTGCCAGCTTTCAAGGCGCCTGTAATACTGGGTGCGCAGTGCCCTTGTTTCGTCGATTTTTTTCCTCAAATGGGCTTTTGTGGGGTACAGCAATTTTGGCCAGCCGCTTTCGCTTGGAGCAATGTGTATTACGCCGCCCTTTGAAAGGTAATGTTTGAGCGCAGCAACCCTTGCGGCTTCGTTTTCTATTGCAAGGCCAGGGGGAAGCATTTTCTGCAACTGTTCAAAGGAACTCACAAGGTCCTTTTTCATGGAAACAAATAAGGATGGCGCAGGTTAAAAAGCTTTTTCCAATAAAAGGGTTTATTTAGCAAAAGGGGAGTTGGTTGAATGTTTCCGGGAATGAAGGGCTTGGACCCAAGGACAATGCAGAAAATGATGAAGCAGATGGGCATCAAGAACGAGGAAATGGATGCCGAGCGGGTTGTCATTGAAAGCAAGACCAAAAAGATTGTGATTGAAAACCCGAGCGTTACAATTGTTGAGGTGCAGGGCAAAAAAACCTACACTATAATGGGCGAGGAGAAAGAGGAAGAAAAAGGCATTAGCAGCGAGGACATTGAAATGGTTGTAAGGCAGGCAGGCGTTTCCGAGAAAAAAGCCGAGGCCGCATTGAAAAAAAACGAGGGCGACATTGCCGCAGCCATCCTTGAACTCAAGGGCGAAAATTAGGGACGCCCTTTCTTTTGGGGCGCCAAATTTTAAGCCAACTGCTTTTGCAGTCAAGCCTTAACTGCTTGAGTATTTGTCTAACTCGCTTTGTATTAACTGTTCATTTACTTTGCCAAACGAATATTGCCCTCTCTGCCGATTTATAAGCTCATTCATTATTGAGTTAAATGTTGGCCTAAAAACATCGTACTGCTTGTAGAGTGCCCCCTCAAAGCAAGAAATTTCAATAATACAGTCAGGCATACCTTCCTTGCATTTTATAGCACCGCCTGACAGTCTTAGGTTGGAGTTCAATTCGGTTCGTTCTCCATTCACAATCAGGCTAAGAATGGCTGCTGTAGTATTTGATATCGAGCAAAACCAGTTTTTTCCATCTTTTGATTCGCAAGCGCTGGTAATCTTCAAGGCGTTTTCTCCGTAGTAAATTGCTGAAAGCGAGTCAATCTTTTCAGGCATTGTAAAATTCACATCAGCTCCAACTATTTTGGCGTATGATGTTTGGGCTGCTGATTCATCTGTCACAAAAGCCCATTTTAAATGCCATTCAATGCAGTCCACAACAGCAGGATTTCCGCAACCACTTCCGATAAGGCTTTTCCAATGGGTTTTTTGCAGGCATTCTTCCTCTGTTGTTTTGCCATTATTTTTGTAAGATTCCCAATCAAAGAATATGTTTCTTTCGACTAGACTTTCGTCAAGCTTGTATTCGCCTTGATCAAAGATGGAGCCATTTCCTGTCGCCAGCACATATTCATCTTTTAATCGCCCTATTAAATGGCCTGACTCATGAATGACCGTACTTATTATGGTATTAGTTTGCGGATCTGGATCGTCTTTGTACCAGCGAATTGTGGCTTTATTGCCAGGGCCCTGTCCAGCTGTTCCCAGGGGCATAAAGTTGTCTATGTCTTTTGCAATATAATAAGAATAAGTGTTGCTGTAATTGCAGATTCTTTCAATTTCTTTTTTGGCTTCATCTGACAAGGCTTCATTTGATGAGGCATATTTTTTGTCAACATACCAAAAGTTGAATTTGTTTTTATTGCTTTTAAAGGGCTCTATCGAAAACAAGCCCAATGTTTTTTCGTCCAAATCCAAAGCTTGCTTGGCTTTGTCTTTTATTGAATCAACCTCAAAAGCAGCAAAAATTATGTTTGCTCTGTTCGCCGAAGGATTATTGTATCCGTCATAGATTTCCATACACTTGTCGCAATCGGCTTGGCAATTAGTTTTGTCTTCCAAGTACTCGCACAGGCCATTTCCGCAAACAGCTTCCTTCTTTATACACTTGCAATCTTTGCACTCAAAACCTTCGCTACATATATTCTCAACATCACAATCTTCTCCTTCCTGGATTATCCCATTGCCACAAGCAACGGGCATTTCAACACACTTGCAGCTTTCACAGTTGTATCCTTCTTGGCACATTAAATTGCCATCGCACTCTTCATTTTGCTCAACCGCGCCATTTCCGCAAACTGAGGCTATTGTGCAATCCTGGTTTGCCTGGCATTGGTTTGTTCCAGCGCCGCTGACTGTAATGCATTGCTGGTTTTGGCATTCGGTGTGCGTTGGTGCTGTGCATTCCGCGTTTGCTGTGCATTCGTCTGTTCCCGCGCCGGTCACTTGCACGCATGCTTGGCTTTGGCATTCAAAGTGCGTTGGCGTTATGCATTCCGCATTTGTTACACATTCGTCCGTTCCTCCACCTGGCACTTGCATGCATTGCTGGCTTGAGCACTCAAAATGCGATTCTGCCGGTTGCCCGCAGTCTTGCGGGCAGCTTTGCAGTGTTTCCCCTGTTTCGCATATTCCATTTCCGCAAACAGCGGGTTGCACGCAGCCGCTTAACGCTATTGCTGCAACCGCAAGCACGATTAGAAAAATGGATCCCTTCATTGTACCAGTATGCGCTAAGCTTTAATAAAAATCTATGCCAAATCGCTCCGCAATTTTAAGCCTTTTTTTCGGTTGCAAAAGCCGATGCAATGCTTCCCCTTACAAGGGTGTAATCTGCTTTAATCTGGACAGGATTGCCGATTGCGTGCCCGGGGAGAAGCAATGCCTGGATTTCGCCGTTTGGAACCAGATAAGATGTGTTGAGGTCGGCATCAGGAATTCCCTGAACCGAAACCTTGCCTGGCTGCAGAACTTCAAAATCGTTTGCGGTTTTCTCAAGAAGCTTCGACAATTCTAAAGCTATCTGTGAAGAGCCTGTGCCTTCAAGGTTAAGCTGGCCTGACAATGTGCCTGTTGCCTCTTTTACGGCCGCTTCAAAGGCAAGGGCTGAAATCTTTTCTTCAATCGCCTGCTTTTTTTCCAGGAAAGCCGCGCTATTAATGTCTTTTGAAAAGGACACTGTTCCGCTTACCGGGTTGTTTTCAATTGAAACAGATTCCGCGTTCAAGTCTTTAAGGAATTGCTCAAGCGTTGCAAATTTTTCCTGTTCAAGTGTGGCATTGCTTTCAATGGAAATCAAGGGCCCAATGGCCGGAATTGAAATCGCTGCGCCTGCAACGCCTGAAAGCGCGTTTGCATCCGCTTCAAGTGAAGTCAATGCCCCAAGACCGCTGCGGGTTATTTCTGCGGAAAAAAGAAGCCTGTTTTCAAGCGATGCGATTTCGGCCTCAAGCCCAGCCTTCTTCTGCACAGGCTTCGCTGTAAGATTTTCGTTTTCATATGCCATGAGATTTGTGGCCTCTTCGCCTACAAAGGTTGCTGAAATTGAAACATTCAATAGGTCGCCTTCCATTGTGCCAAAGTTGACGAGGGCATCGGTGATGTCTTCTGCAAAAGTATAGTTTCTGGAAAGGCCCAATGCACTATCCTTGCTTTTAAATTCAATTGATTTTGGAAGTGCTATCAGCGCAAAGGTGTAACCGTTTATGTACTGCAGGCTTGCTTGGCTTTCAAGCCTTTCAAGCATGACAGGAATATTCAGGTCAGAGCCAAAGCTTATTTCCGCATTGTAAATAAAGCCTGTTCCAAGCATTGTGCTGGGGTTTTGCTCGAACTTTGAGGAAACCCTTTTCACGCCATCAATTGCGTAAATGCTGTTGTTTATTTTGGTGATATCAGTTTCCCTGGTTTCAGCCTGAATATTCGCGCTTGGAAGCATCTGGAAAACCGTTGCATTCAGGTCATTGACCACAAAATCCAGGGAAGTCGCCGGCTGCTCAGGCTGCTGGTCATTGCCATTGCCCTGTTCCTGGTCGGGAAAATTGTAAAAGGCAGTGATGCCCACAATTGAGCCAATCATCAGCACAGAAACAACAATTGAAAAAATTGCCTTTGAATCAAACTTCATGCAAAAACCTTCAAGTGCCTGTGAAGTGAATAAAGAAGCAAAAAAATAAGAATATATAGTAAAAGACCTATTTTTGAACAATAAATTGCCTTTTACTTATGGCGAATGAGCAATAAATGCCCAATTATTAATGTCATTCGCTATAAGCTATTTCTTAGCCTTTTCGCTCCTCTGCCTGCAAAGAACATTATTGCAAGGGCGGAAAGGGCAAGCAGGGGAACAAAAACAAGGCCAAGCTCAGGCACTGGAACAGGGCCAATGACGACGAAAAACACCGAATCAGAATCGTGTTCAATGCCATCACTATCAAAGGCTTTTATAATCAACTTGTAGGAGCCAGGCACCAAAGAGGAAACAGTAATTTCGTCCAACGGCAATGTACATTCCTCTCCCTGGTCCAAGGCACAGGTATCCGAGGTTGCGGAAGCAAGCTCTGTTCCGGCAGCCATGGAAAAGTCCGTTGCCCCAAAAACCTTAAGGCCTATGGAAGCAACGGTTGAGTCGCCGAAGTTCTTCACAGTCACGTTCAGCGTGGTAAAATCAGGCGGCGCACCGCCACTGAAATTTTCAGGCGCCACATCAATCTTTGTCAGCCGCAGGTATGCGCCTGAGCCTGCAGCCGCATTGACTGTTATTATTCTCGTTGCAGGCGATGGATCCCATGCTCCGTCATCATCCTGCACAGTATAGGCTATTGTGTACTGCCCTACAGTGCTGAATACCGTGCTTCCCGGATTTTGCAGGTTCGTTGGAAAAATTGCCGGACAAATTCCACTTGCTGCCACACAAGTCCAACTGTGTGCCACAATTACCCCATCAGTATCTGTCCCATGACCAGTAAAATTAATGCTGTTCCCAACTGTTATTGTTTGGTTCGAGCCAGGCGTGTCTATTATTGAATTAGGAGGAACATTGGCACCGGCAGTAAGGCTGAAGTTTACCGAAGGAGGCTCATTCAGCAAAGTATTTGGAAACTCATAGGTTTTCACCTGCAAAGTGTAATCAGCAGCGGGAAGATCCTTAAAGTCGTCAACAAAATTCGGAAAGAGGATATTATCGGAAAAATTAAAGGTAAATGAGCCTCCATAAGAAATATCCACGGAAAGAGACACAGTCTTCAATACCCAGTCATCCCATGTAAAGCCTTGCGGAAAAATACGCACTTCAGTATAGATTTTTCTCGGGTCGGCAAAATATGCCACAGAATCCGGAACAGGCGCCTCACCATCTTCGGCTAGTTCGCCGGTGCCGCTAAGCTGCACCTGGGCATAGGCTGTGGTAAAAAAATCGCCTGCATTCAAAGAAGTCGGAACAATCTTGACTATTGTGCCGTAAACAAAAATAAAGACGCCGTCATTGGTGCAAACAACCACTTCCGCATTGTCCAGCAAAGACGCCGCCAATGGAAAAGAGGCCAAATCATCATAGTTGCTGCAGTCAAAACTGCAGGTGCCTGTGCCACCGGCTCCTGCGCAGGAAAAATTGCTGCTCGCGCCGCCGTCACCGCAGTTAAGTGAACTGGCAGCAGGATTAAAGGAGAAATCCAAATAATCAAGGCTTACTGTTGTTTCCCCTTCATAAACCCTGATTGTTGCAGGGTCAACGCCTGTAATTTCGCAGGAATGCGGAGCCGCAGGTGTGTCTTTGCAGCACACTTTTAGGGGATAGCTTCCTGCGCCGCTGCACAATGAGCTTACATGGGCGTTTGTTGCCCCGCTGATTGTGGCAATGCAGGTTTCGCCTGCGCCGCAGTTTGCCCCATAGGTGCATGCAAGGCTGCCGTAGCTTATGTTTGTCAGGTAGTTTGCCTGATTTGATTGTTCAACGTGCGCATCTGTTGCCGCAGAGGCTTTTAGCACGGTGTTTCCGGAATGCGGGCTTGCGCCAGCATATTCCGAGCCGAAAATCGTGTTGTAGCATATTTCCGTGGGATATCCACTTGCTCCGTTCCAGAGCTCGGCGTGCGCGTCTGTTGCGCCGCTTATCCGGAAGATTAGCTGGTTGTCGTTGGCAAGGCCGCATGAGGCTGAAATCGCGCTTGGCAAAATCAGTAACCCGAGGAATAACAGCAATAATTGTTTGTTCATTCTACTCTATTAGGTTTTCTTTGTATTTAAGATTTTTCTTTTGCATTTAATAGCAATCAATTGGCTGGAAAAAGACTTTAGCTTTCTTTTAAATATTTTTGCTTTCAGAAAATGTGTAATGGAATAACTGGAAGGGAGTCTTTTTCTCTCCTTTTTTAGGGTGGTTTTTTTGAAGGAAGGAAGCATTGTTGCAATAGACTATACCGGCAAGGCTATTTTGACCGGCGAGTTTTTCGAGTCAACCATTGAAAAAAAGGCAATTGAGGCAGGCATTTTTAATGCCAAGCAAAAGTATGCGCCAATGATTGTCATAGTGGGCAAAGGCGATGTTTTGCCTGGCTTGGACAAGGCCCTTAAAGAAATGAAGGTTGGAGAGGAACGCAAGGTTTTGGTAAAGCCTGAGGAAGGGTGGGGCGAGAGAAAGCCTGCCAATATTGCGGTTGTGCCATTGCAGCAGTTCAAGAAGGAAAAAATGCAGCCTTTTCCGGGCCTAATGGTTGAGGTGAATGGAAGGGAAGGAAAAGTGCAGAGCGTGAGCGGCGGCAGGGTAAGGATTGATTTTAACCACCCGCTTGCCGGGCGGGACCTTGAATATGAATTGAAGGTTGTGAAAGAGATTTCAGAGCCAAAAGAGCAGGTTGAGGCGCTTTACAAAAAGTATTTTTACATGGTTCCTGATGCGGAAAAAAAGCTTTCTATGGAAAAGGAAAGCGTTGAGGTAATGCTCAGCCCAAGGTGGAGCGCAAACCTTGAGCCTTTGAAGCAGTTGTTCAGCATGATTGTTACAAAGCATGTGAAGGGCTTTGGAAAAGTGCGCTTTATAGAGGAATTCACCGAAGAAAAAAAGCCGGTTGAAAATGCGCCTGTGACTGCCGAAAAGGCTGCGGAAGGCGGAAGGTCAGCGGCAGGAAGCGGCGTAAAAAGGACCGCAAAAACTCCCGGGAAGGGCAAAAAGTAGGGCTGGAAAAAAGTTGCCTAAGGCCTCTTTTCGCGAAGCGAAAAGCTTTCTTTTCCCAAGGCTTTTCTTTTGCGGTAGCAAAAGAAAAGGCTTTATAAAGATTTGCCTATAGAAGTTTTTCAGAGAACTGTTCTGTTTGTCTTAGATTTTTTGGTGGGTAGTGAATGGAAAATTCTGATATAAAAGATTTCAAGACAGGGACTACTACTGTCGGATTGATTACCACGGATTCCGTGGTTTTGGCAGCGGACATGAGGGCAAGCATGGGCCATATTGCATATGATGAGGAAAGCCAGAAGATTTACAAGATTACTGAAACAATTGCCGTGACAAATGCCGGCGCTGTCGGGGACAGTTTGACGCTTGTGAGGTTTTTGAAGAGCCATGCAAGGCTTTATGAAATAGAAAGGGACACGAAGATTACGCCGAATGCGATTGTTACATACCTTTCAAGCGTTTTGAACGCCAACAGGTATTATCCTTTTGCAGCCCAGTTTGTTTTGGGCGGAATAAACAACGGCCCGGAAATTTTTGAGCTGACGCCCTACGGCGGCGTACTCAAAAGGGATAAGTTTGCTGTTTCAGGTTCCGGAACCGAGCCGGCAATGACAACCTTGGACCAGAATTACAAAAAAGGAATGACTGAAGAAGAGGGAGTAGCGCTGGCAATAAAGGCTGTTAACGCCGGAAGAAAGCGTGACATCTACAGCGGCGGAAAAAGCGTTTCAGTCATGGTAATAAGCAAGAAAGGCATAAGGGAGCTCTCCGAAACAGAGGTCCAAAAGTACATGCCAAAAAACGCTTAACTCCCGAAAAGGGATTTTTGCAAAATAAAGAGAACAATTTTGCCTTTGGTTTTTTTTCAGAAAAAGAACCAGGGGCGCGAGAGGAATTCTTAGATGAGTACTATAGACCGGATAAAGGAAACTATTCAGAGCATTTTGCCTGAAAAGTGCCAAGTCACAAAGATTGAAATGGAAGGGCCAGAGGTTGCCATTTACACCAAAAACCCTGGCGCATTTTTCGAAAACGAAAACTTTGTGGCAAAAACTGCCTTTGAACTGAAGAAAAGGGTAAACATCAGAACCGACAAAAGCCTCCTGATGGATGAAAAAGAGGCAACGGAAAAAGTGAAGCAGATAGTTCCGGAGGGCGCGGACATAAAGGACATTTACTTTGACCCTGCTTTTTCGGAAATAACCATTGAGTCAATAAAGCCTGGGCTTGTTATAGGAAAAGGCGGAGAAACAAGCAAGCGCATAATACTTGAAACAGGCTGGACGCCTAATATAATCAGGGCACCGACACAGCCCTCTGATATACTCAAGGGCATAAGAAACCAGCTGCACAAGAACAGCGCCGAAAGGAAAAAAATCCTCAAGGAAACCGCGGAAAAGATTTATGCAGACATAGACCAGAGCCCAAGGGACTGGTGCAGGGTGGTTGCGCTTGGCGGCTTCAAACAGGTCGGCAGGAGCTGCATTTTTCTTGAAACGCCGCACACAAAGGTATTGCTTGACTGCGGCATAGATGTTGCGGGAAACGGCGACGCATTCCCATACCTTAATATATTGCATTTGCCATTGAGTGAAATTGACGCCGTTGTCGTAACGCACGCGCATTTGGACCACTCAGGCTTCATACCATTCCTGTTCAAAAGCGGCTATCAGGGGCCTGTGTACTGCACGCCGCCCACCAGGGATTTGATGACATTGCTGCAATTCGATTACATTGATGTTTTGACAAAAGAGGGCAAGGAAGCGCCTTACAATGAAACAGATGTCAAGACAATGCTCAAGTACTGCATTCCAAGGGAATACCGCGAGGTAACTGACATTGCGCCTGACATGAGGCTTACCCTGCACAATGCGGCGCACATTCTGGGCTCGGCTTCTGTGCACATGCACATAGGCGAGGGCGCACACAATCTTGTGTACACCGGCGACATAAAATACGGCTTTACAAGATTGTTCAACAATGTTGACATGCATTACCCAAGGCTTGAAAGCCTCATAATTGAAAGCACTTACGGCGGCAATGATTCAATACAGCCGGACAGGCAGGATGCCGAGGACAGGCTTTTGCGCGTTGTCAAGGAAACAATTGAAAGGGACGGAAACACCCTGATACCTGTTTTTGCGGTCGGAAGGGGCCAGGAAATAATGCTTGTGCTGGAAAATTTTTACAGGAACGGCCTGCTTGACGCAAAATGCTACGTTGACGGAATGACAAACGAGGCAAGCGCAATCCACACTGCTTACCCGGAATATATGAGGAAAGGCGTGCAAAGGCGCATACTGCAGAACGACAGCCCGTTCACTGCGGACGTATTCGAGTCAATGAACGGCAAAAAGCGCGAAGAGGTGCTTCAGGAAAAAGGCGCGATAATAATTGCAAGCAGCGGAATGCTCACAGGCGGCGCAAGCCTTGATTACTTCTACAAGATGGCGGAAGACGAAAAAAATTGCCTCATCTTTGTGGGTTACCAGGGAGAAGGAAGCCTTGGAAGAAAAATACAGGGAGGCCTGAAAATGCTGCCAAAAACTGACGAGCACGGCAGGACAAGGGCACTTAATGTCAACATGAGGATTGAAACAGTGGAAGGCTTTTCAGGGCACAGTGACAGGGACCAGTTGCTTGCATATGTGCGCAACCTGAAGCCGAAGCCAAAAAAGGCCCTGATAAACCACGGCGAAAGGACAAGGGCCATGGAATTCGCAAGGGCAATAAGCGCAAGGTTCAAGCTCAATGCAATCTCGCCAAACAACCTTGAAGCCATAAGGCTAAAATAAAGGGCTTATTCTGCAGGCAACACGCTAAAACTAAGCACAAGAAACTTTTGGAAAAAGTTTCATCAAAAAAAAGTGGCAATGTATAAACTTTATAGGCCACAAGCAAGTACGCATTCTCTACTAAAGAAACAGATTCTTTCCTTTAAAGCCTTTTCTACATAACGCCATTTTTGGCCAAAAATTTTTTAAAAAAAAAATTTCAAAAAAAGGCAAGTATACATAAAAAATAAGCCTTATACAGGCTTCTTTTTTGAAACAAAAGCCAATTTTTTCAAGATACTTAAAAAAAAGCCCAATTTGAGCTTGTTTACCGAAAAGTATTTATAGGGGGTTGCGCATAATAGTTGTGCTTTGCGAAGGGATCATATATGGGAACAAACGAAGGCCATTTTGAAGTGGCTGAACTTAGTTCTGAAAAGGCATCTGAGCTAGGCAAGACTCTAAGCAAAGGGGGCATTACCAGGTCTGACAGCGAAACTGCTTTCGCTAAGCGCTGCAGGCGGTAATGCCCTTCACCCCTATTTTTGGTTGGGAAGATTGCGGTTTTTTTGCTATTACATCATCGTGCATGATGATGAGAACCTGTTTTTGGGTTTCAACCTGGTTTAAATTCCTTTTCCAGGCAAATTCTCTTTGAATGCACATCATAATTACAGGGAGCCCTGGCGTTGGAAAAACAAGCGTGGCAAGGGCGCTTGGCAAGAAACTTGGCTGCGCTGTTCTCAATGAAAAGCAGTTTGCCCTGGAGCAAAAAATAGGAAAATTTGACCCTGATGAGAACGAGCTTGTGATTCCATTGCAGTCCTTTGCAAAGGCCCTTGACTGGCTTTTTTCAAGGGAAAAAAGCGTGGTAATTGAGGGCCATCTTTTGTGCGAGCTCAAGACAAAAGCAGATTTCGTTGTGCTTATCAGGGTTGACCCTGCTGTTTTGGAGGCAAGGCTGCAGGCAAGGAATTACAGCGAGGAAAAGGTGCAGGACAATGTTTTCTGCGAGGGCAGTGATTACTGCAAAAAGCACTTGCTCGGGAACTATCCCGGAGAAAAGATTGTTGAAGTGCAGGGCGGGAAAAGTATAAAAGAAACATTGGATAGAATAGTACAGGGGTTAAAAGAAAAGGGGGCTGTGTTATGAATAAGTGTTTTTTTGCCGCATTGGTTGCGCTTCTGGTTCTGCCAACGGCTTTTGGCGAAGCCGTTTATGAGAGAAGCTTTGGGGAAATGGGTTATGAGGACTTTTTGGTTGACGGCCCTGCTGGGCATACAGGCTGCTTTGAGGCTGAATTCATTTACCCTGCCGATATTGCAATTGAAAACAGGGAAATCTACCCGATTGCGTCAATAGGCCTTGAATTTGGGCCTGTGCAGGAAGGAAAGATAGACGTTAATGCCTTTTTAAACGGCAAGGTTATTGCCGAGAATTATGCCTCTGCGGGGGATTTCAAGTGCAAAGAAGGGGTTTGCTGGGAGAGGCTTTTCCTGCCTAAAAATGCATTGAGGGAAGAGGAAAACAGAATCAAGGTTTGCCTTGGGACAGGCAACACTATAACAAGCATTAAGCTCAAAAGCGGTTCTGGTGTCGGGCTTTACAAGACTGCCGATTTTTCAGGGGAAAATGCTTTCAGGATGGATGCCGAAAAAACCGGGCTTGTGATAGGCGAAAAAACAACAATAACAATACTTCTACATAATGAGGGTAGCGCTGTGACCAATGCAAGGGTTGAATTTGCAAGGCCTCTTGCAGAGGACAAGAATGCCTTTTCTGTTGTTGAAGGGGATACATATTTCACAGGCTTGGTGAAGCCAGGCGAAACAGTTGAAATAAGCTATGTTGTCAAGCCCCGTGTTCCGGTGCACATGACTTTGCCGCCTGCAATAGTTTACTATGAAAACGAATTCGAGGAACAGGAGGCAAAATTCAGCAACCTTGTTTCCTTGGATGTGAGGCAGCCTGAGAGGAAAATAGAGGCGTTTATTGTTAAGAAAGAGGAAAACGCTTTTGTGGGCCAGCCCATTGAATTGACGCTCGCCGTGAAAAACATAGGCCTTGATCCATTGTATGATTTAGGCATCAGGATAAATTCCGCAACTGAAACAACAGGCGGCGAAGCCGGCATTGGGTCAATACAGCCAAAGGAAACAAAGTACGTGAACTTTTCGGTAAACAGCGGCGAAGCCGGAAAGTTCCCGATAAGCTGCACAATAACATACACGGACGTAAACATTTCGGAGAGCCAGTGCCAGGACAGCTTTGTTGAGTTCAGCCAGCCGGAAATAAACCCGTTGATTTATGTCGGCATTGCACTTGTGCTTGTTGCCATAGCGGTTTATGTTTACATAATGAAAACAGGGTAAGCAGGCGGAAAAAGCCTTTTTCCAAAACCGAGTGCCCTGCAGGGTACGAGGCCCGCAAAGCCATGCTTTGCTTGGGACTGGCGAAAACAGGGAAACTTTCTTTCCCAAGGTTTTTTCTGAACCTATAAGGTTCAGAAACCGTAAGAGATGCCAAAGCATCTCTAAGGTTTTGCAACAACAAAAAAACCTCTTTCTTTCCCAAGGCTTTCTTTCTTTAGAAAGAAAGGCTTGCTACCAGTTGCTTTCTATTCTTTGCACAAGCTCTTGTTTTTGCTTTGCGTTTTTTTCCTTTTTGAATCTGACAAAGAGCACGAGGCCTGCGCAAGCTACGATGGGAATGGCTAGGATTGCCGGATTCAGGCTGTTTTGCACCGAAGGCAGTGCCATCAGGGCTGTTGCGTTTTTTGATGCGGTTATTGATTCAATGTAGCTTCCGTCCAAAAGGAATTTTTCTGCTTTTTCCAGTTTTTCCTTTGCTTCCGAGCCGTTTGGATTTTGGTTGAATTGCTCCGCCGCTGAATTGAATGAGGCAACGGCGTCTTCCTTTATTGCGTTCAGGGCTGTGTTCAGCCTTGAGGAAATATTTTTTGCCCCAACTGCGTTTTCTTCAAGCTGTGCAGAAAAGCCTTCGGATTTTTTCAGCGCTGCAGCGATGTCGCCTTTTTCCGCAAGTTCCTTGAAGTCCTGCAACTGTTTTTTTTCAAGGAATGATTTTAGGGAATTGAGGTTCAGCCTGAGCTTGTCAATTTCAGCCCTGCTTATTGGCAGGATGTATTTTGCGGAAATTATTTCTTCGTCCGAAACCTTTGAGAAAATGCCTTCGAGGAATGAAAGGGTTCCCTCTGCTGTGGAAATCTCTGCTTCAAGCAGGGAAATGCTTTTTGATATTCCGGAAACTTTTTCCGAACCGGTGTTTTCTTGGGCTGGCTGTTCCTGAATCTGCTGGATTTCCGGCGGCTGTTCAATTGGCTTGGTTTCTTCCGCGGTTGTGCCGTTGGAGAGGCGCAATACTGTTTTTCCTTGAGGCATGCCGTTTAGGTCGATGGAAATGGTTTTGCCGTCACCTGCGAATGAAAGGATGTTTGGGCTTGAGGCTGTTTTTGCGCCAAGGTTTCCGTCGAATGGAATGTAAAGGGTGAGGGGTCCTGTTATCGGGTGAAAAGGATTGTCAATGGTTATTTCGGTGATTTCCTCAGAGTTTTGGCCTTGAAGCTGTGAAATTGAGGCGTTTTGCTCAATGAAGGGGATTATTGCCTGTTCAAGGGTTTCTTTGAGCATGGAAACGTATTCTGCCAGGCTTTTGCCAAGGTCAGGCAGGAGGGGAAGGGCTTTTTCAAGGTTTAGTTTGCCTTCCTGGAAAAAGCCGTCAAAGTATGCTTTTTGGGATTTCAGGGTTTTCATTTTTTGGGTTGTGAGAAGGCCTTTGCTTTCCGCAATTTCAAGCGCGGACAGCATTTTTGATGACTCGGAAAAGATTTCTTCTATGCTTGGGATGATTGCCTGCTGCCTGATGAATGCCTTCATGTCTGCTTCCAGTGAAACGCATATTCTTTTCACGGCGCTGATGTCAGAGTAGGGCTTTTCAATGCCTGTGAGCGTGTGGTAGCGCAGCAGAAAATCGTCAAAGGAAATTCCGCTTGATTCGCCATTTTTGAATGCTGTTTCAAGGAATGAAAAGCATTGCTCCAAAGAGGTTTCTTCGTAAATCTCGTATGCTTCAAAGTCTTCAAGCGCGAGGGAAAATTTTGAGAATTCTTCAACCATTTCGCTGCATTGCAACAGCTTTTCTTCGCTTGTTTCTGCCTTGGAAAAAAGGCCTAGCTTGAATTCTGCCCTTGCCTTCAGGTCTGATGCTTTTGAATAGTATTCGCCTGGCAGTTGCGCTGATTCAAGCTGTTTTTCCATGAAAGAATGCCTTTCGCCGCAAATCAAAATCAGGCCGCCTATTATTTCCTCGCCAAGGTAATCCGTGTTTTGCTGCAGTGCCGTTATTTCCAGGTTAAGCTGCTTCAGCAAGGCTGTTTTTTCGCCAAGGCTTAGAAGGTGAAGCGCGTCCCTGTTTTGCAGTTCGGCCAGTCTTTGCTCAAGCCCTGAAAGCTCTGTTTCTGCCTGCGCGCTCAGTTCCCCGAAATCGCGCATGCTGTATTTTTGCGCCGAAACCGTGCTTTCCTGCCCCAGGCCTGAGTAAAGCTTTTGGAAAAAAGCCTGGTCAAAGCCGCTATATTTTTCCGACAAAAGAAGGCTTGTTTTCTGCCTGGCAGCCTCAATGCCTGTGACTGCTTTTTTTTCAAGTAGTGAGTTCCGCTCAATCAGCTGTTTCCTGTGCAATGCATTTTGTTCCATCAGGCCTGAGAATTTTGACAGGCAGCTGTTGCCTGTTCCCATGAAGTTGCTGTAGGTTTGAAGGAATTGGAATGCCGGAACTTTTTCAAGCGCATTCATTGCATTGCCTGCCGTGAACAGCGTTGAAAGGTATGAAACAAATGATGGCAGCACTGATTCAATGAAAGGAATTTTTAGGTTTGCCTGGACATATTCCGCGATTTTTGAGGAATTGGGCTGCAGCAAGCCAAAAATGTTTGTTTCGGAAACAATGCTTTTTTCAAAGCCTGTTTGGGCGACGAGAGAGGCAAAGCTTTCGGCCTGCGAGGAGTAAAAGCAGGCATAGCTTTCCATGCTTGCGCATTTTGAGGGCGAAGAAACCTGGTTCAGATTTTCAGAAAGCAGTGCGAAATCATTGAACAATGGCTCTTCTTTTGCAAGCGCTATGTCTTCAGCTTCGAGATCCTCGTGTTCCAACAGCAGGATTGCAAAGCTTTCCCTGTTCGCGCTGTCCGCAGACTCAAACGCCTTTGACAGATTGAAGGTCAAATCGTTCAGCTCCTGCACCAGGCCTGCAAGGCTTTTGTTGCCTTGGCATATTCTTTGCACGTTTGAGATGCTTTGCCTTGCCCTGTTGAAGTAAAGCCAGCTTGACGCGGTATTGTTTTTGTAGCTGTAGAGCCTGCTTTGGATTTTGGCGCTGAAAACGCTTTGGTCAAAATCAAAAAGGTTTTTTTCAAGCAGGCCAAAGCATTGCTTTTCGTCCTTGCATTCCGGCACAAAGGCATAGCTTTTTTCGGTGAGGCTCAGGCAAAGCTGCCTCTGCTCTGCCGAAAGCGAGTCAATGCAGCCGCTTAAGGCAAGGAGAAGGGCAATGGCAAGAAGCAGGGCAATTGATTTTTTTTGCATTAAAAAAAGCGCTGCCGGAAACATTTAAAAGCAGGGCAAGGTTTTCGGCGAAAAACGAAGGCATTGAAAAGGGACCGGGGAAAAGCGTAAAATACCCTTTCACCCAATATTTTTCTATGCCTGGAAGGCTTTCTTTGAAGCAGGGAGAAGAGCTTGTAAAGCTTGCGAGGAAAAGCGTAAATTACACGCTTGCCTCAGGGCGCGGATTAAGGGAGATGTGCGATGACAAGCTGCTTTTTGAGCCGCGTGGAGTTTTTGTGACACTGCATTCTTTTCCGGGAAAAGAGCTCAGGGGCTGCATTGGAATGCCTTATCCCCTGAAGTCCCTTTGGAACGCTGTTTCCGAAATGGCTGTTGAGTCCGCGCTGAATGACCCGAGGTTTCCGCCAATGAAGTCAACCGAATTGAATGGCATTATTGTTGAAGTGAGCGTTTTGACAGTGCCTGAAGAGATGCTGTGCGAGCGCAAAAAATTGCCGAAGTTTGTCAAAATCGGGGAAGACGGCCTGATTGTGCAGAGGGGCAGGCATTCCGGGCTGCTTCTGCCGCAGGTTGCCACAGAACAGGGCTGGGATGCCGAGGAGTTCTTGGAGCAATGCTGTGCCAAGGCAGGGCTAATGGAAAGCATGTGGCAGTCAAAAGAAACGCATGTGTTCAAGTTCCAGGCCCAGGTTTTCAGCGAAACAGAGCC
The DNA here is from genome assembly GCA_041645325.1 of archaeon. GTDB lineage: Archaea > Iainarchaeota > Iainarchaeia > Iainarchaeales > JAFCCL01. Next base: position 15,790 of record JBAZQI010000002.1, on the reverse strand, counting down.
GGAAGGCGAAGTGGAAGAAAGGACAGGATAATTACGATTTGCGCCGGGCACGCCAGCTATTTTTTGAAATACCAGGCGGTTATAATAAATATTACCGCCACCAAAATTAGCCAAGAATAAATGTTCCAAGTAATCATGGCAGTGAACAATAAAAGGATGGTTGCGATGGTGGTCAGCGCCTGGTCCTTATTTATTTTTTTCATGATATCATCAATTTTAAGCAATAATTCCTATGCCTTACCACAAGCAATTGTTCGGTCATTACCCTTCAATGCATTGACTTAGCTGCAATTCGCACGAGTTCTTTGAATTGTTTGCGTCGTTCAGCTGCTGGGCGCAGGATGAAAAGCGGTCGTCAAGTACGTTGCGCTGCGAGAGGCAAAGCGCGTATTTTTGGGCAAAATCAGAGCCTATTACCGGCTCTATGAGATAATGCTGGAATGCCGCGCCGGAGGCAAAAATAATGAGCAATATTGCAAGCAATGCCATGCGCTTTCCTGAAAAAAGGCCCTTGCCCTTTTTCTTTTTTTTCCGCGGCTCCTCTTCTTCGTCAAAGTCTTCAGCCATGTGAAAAACCCGGAGAATAAAGGGCTTAAGTGGTTATTAAATTTTCTGTATTTTAGGGCTTTGCAATTTTTGTTCCGCCTTTTTTCTTTGAGAGCAGCACTACCCTTGAGGGCCTGCTTTCGCCTGCAAAGCTGTAGCCAAGGCTTTCGTTGATTTTTTCCGCAAATTCCTTTACTTCCCCGTGCAATGGCATGTTTTCAATCTTCAAGCGCTGCCTGCTTAGACCAACATACATGTATGCCTTTAATTCGACAAAATCAACATTGGTTTTTGATAAGATATCAGCGTATTCTGGAGGGTTAATCATGTTTAAGTCTTTTACCAAGGTTAATCTGACAACGCTTCTGTCAAATCTTGATAGCAGGGAAAGCGATTGCTGAATTTTCTGCCAAGCATCTTTGATAAGTGGTCTGCAGCATTTATTGAATATTATTTCATTTGGGGCGGGAAGCGTAATATATAACTGCGTTGGCTGGTGTTTGATTAATCTTTTTATCATTTCGGGCTTGGTTCCGTTGGAAACAAGAAAACTTGTCATGCCACGAGAATTTATTTCATCTATCAATTTTGGGAGCTTTGGGTAAAGTGTAGGCTCTCCGATTAAGGAAACAGCGAAGTTTGAGGGATTTTTGCTTTCCTGCAAGCGCTTTTTATTTACTTTTTCATATCCGCCGAAGCCCGATAGCAATTCTTTTTGTGATTCAAGGCAACCGTCAACTATCTCTTTGGGACTATTAACTGGGCCTTTCCAATCCGCTTCAGTAAACTCTACCGCTCTCCAGCACCACAGGCAGCGAAGGTTACAATTTCTTAAAGCCGGAGTCATTTGGACGCATCTGTGGGATTGGATACCGTAAAAGCTGTCTTTATAACAAACCCCTTCGCTCCGCAATGCCTTTTTGCACCAAAGACAGGTCTTTACCGCACTGTGGTTTCCAATAATCCGATAACCTTGATTGTATAGTACCCCCTTGGCTTTTTCCGATAGCATAGAATAATCTCTCATAACCAAGAATTTAATAGTTTTCGGCGTCGTTTAGATAAGAAGGCATTTGGCTTAGTACACCATCTTCCCAGCCATTTTTGAAATCAGTGTAGATTATATTTACCCTGAGAAAGTTCAGAGCTTCTTTTTGATTTTCATCAAACAAACCTTTTTTGCAAACTAAAAGTTGAATCATGTCCTTATCTTTATGCAAAATCTTTTGCATCAAACTTTGCCCTAGTTTGAAGTGTGCGCAATTTCGCGAAAGCGCACGAGTTATTTCAATTACGACAAGTTTATCATTTGCTTCAAAAACAAGGTCACCTAATCTATTATTTGGCGTTGACCTAAGGGGGAAAATTTGCAGATTCCTTTCAACTGCCCTCTTTGCCAGTGTTACTGCATCTTTATCATAAATACAATCAAAAAAATCTAAGCCAAATTCTGCGGTTGGAATCAGTATATCTACATGGGTGGTTGGAAGAAGCCCTAACTGGACAGGAATATGAATTTTAAATGCACCCCACCCCTTAATGAATGCAATTTTTCTTCCAATCTTTGATGGAATAAGCTTGACCACCGTGCGGCCGTTTGAAACTTCAAGCCTAACTCTTATTTTGTCATCATTGCCTATCAATTGCGCCAGTGGTTTTAAGTTAAAATTAATAGTGCAATCTCCTTTTGATTTATCTACCCGGCCCCTTACAACAATACAAGATTCTTTGGAAATGTTATCACAAATCCTAATTAGAAAATTCTTTTTATATGCCCCTATTGCCTTTACAACTGCAGAACTATCAAATACAAATTTTTCCCTGCGAAGAGAAGCTGCAATCTCTTTGATTGTATAACCTTCTTCAATCATGCCCAAGATTCGCTCAAGCCAGCTAGGAAAATATTTACCCAAAACTTCTTTTGCTTCAGCTAAAGCCATTGGCATTAGCCTTCTTCTCTTTCTTACAATTTTTCCACTGCCTTCAACATAAACAGCCCCAAGCCCTGTTAAGTTTTCTAACCTTTTTATAATCCAAATTGGAGGCGCTGTTCTTCCACAGCAATAACTCTCAATTCCTCCGTCAGAAACTTTCAAAAGCTTAGCGAGTTTCCTAATAGAAACGGATAATTTTCTTTTTACGTTATTGAAATATTCCTTTTGAGACTCTCTTGTTTCGAATCTTGCCCTTGCTTTGCACACCATAACTATAGAAAATATTTTCACGTTTTAAAAAGACCTGGAAGGAGGATAGGTTTCCGCTGATAATTTCCTTAACAGCCCTTCCGGTAATCATTTGAATTTACTTTTAGTTTCGCAAAAAGGAGGCATTTATCAGGATGTAAAAAGCCGATAGCTTCGGAAGCAAAAAGGCTTGCTTATGTAGAAATGGGGTAAAAGGGGGTTTTTTGGTAATTTTTTCAATTCGGACAATGTCTCTTTATGTAGAAAGCACCTAAAGCAACATTTATAAATAAGTTTGGCTTTTATGTGTACAAGTTGATTTTCAATGGGGGAAAAATATGTATAAGTACACCATCGCAAGGCAGCTGGCAACAAAGAAAGTTATCACTAACCGCGGCGACGAGGTTGGAAAGCTTTCAGACCTGCTTATCAATGAGGCAAGCGGGGAAATAGAGCATTTGCTGGTTGAGCTTGACAGGGAAAGCAAATTTGTGAAAAAAGCTGGTGCCAAGGACAGGATAATACAGATTCCTTACAGCGCAGTAACTGCTGTGAGCGACGTGTTCATTGTTGATGAGCGCGAGATAGAAACTGCCCAGACCGCTCCAGAAGACTGAAATTTTCCAGCAGAAGTTTCTGGTCTTTTTCTTCTTTTATCTATTCTTTGAGGTAAACCAAGGCTTTGCCTTGCTTAAGGCCAATGCTTTTGAGAAAAGGAAAATCTTTTCCTAACATATACATAACATCTTTTTCCGGCAAGTTTTGTTTTTTCGCTGAGCGCAGCGCTTCTCCAAGGGCGAAGAGCTGCGAATAGTTCGCGTATATCAATTCGGCTTTTTTTGCGTTGTTTTCAACTTTTGCAAGCAGCATTTCAAGGGCCTCTTTTTGCTGCTGCATGCTGTGCTCAAGCTCGTTTTTTTTCTTTGAGAAAGACGTTTTTTCCTGCTCGCCTTTTGATTCTGAAAAGCTTTTGCTGTAAATTGCATCAATTGCATAGTTCAGTGATGATGAGGGGAATGCTTGGAGTTCCTTTAAGCCAGGCATTTTTGGCAGGAAGGGCAGCAACATTTTTTTGCCGTCCATTTCGGCAATCACAGGGCGTTCTTTTTTCAGGTCAATGGCATAAAGCGCCTTTATTTCTGCAGCCAGTTTTGCGGTTTCTTCCACAGAGAGCCCTTTTGCAGGCATTTCCTTTTCAAGCCCGTTGCTACCGCTACTGTTACCCCCTTTCCCTGCATTGAGGCAGGCGACGTCTGCAAAAACAGGGGCAATGTTGACCTCTTTTACAAGCGTTCTCACAAGGTCTGAATCGCTTTGTTTGAGAATTGATTCGAGCTTTGCCGCGTCAAGTATTTGCGGGTTCACGCCTTTTGAGGAAGGCGCCTTGTACTGCTCGCCTTTTTTCAGAATGCGGTCTTTCCATTGCTCTTTCCTGTAAGCCGAAAGTATTTGCATGCTTTCATCAGCAAGGATGACATTGCCTTTTGCAAACAATTCAAATATCAGGAAAAATCCTTCAAGCTGCATTGTGACTATGCGGTCAAGGCCCTGCTGTTTCAGCGAAAGGACCTTTTTGTTGGAAAGCTTTTTGCGCAGGAAAGCGCCGTATCCAGAGGTTTCCTGCTTTGCCGGAATTGAAAATGAAGTGATGAAAATGGCGTCCGGCGCCGCTATCAAATCCTTTGTGCCCTGCCTTGTCTGCATCCTGAACTTGAGCCAGCCGTTTTCAAGCTCCTGCACCTTGCGCACAATGCTTCCTTCCAGTAGCGGGGCGAGCTCTGCAACAAGGTAAGCCAGGGAAATGTTCGGAATCTGCATGAAAACCAGGAAAATTAGTGTGGGAAAAATGCTTTAAATGGTTCACTGGGAAATTGTTTTTATGTTGAAGATTTTTTTCGGCTGCAGCATGAGGGGTGGTTATGCGAATGCAAGCAGGGAAGAGCTGATTCAGATTCAGGGCGCAATAAAGGAGCTTGGCTTCAGGCTTGCAACAGAGCACCAGACAAAAGAAGGCATTTTTGAGGAAGAAAGCAGGCTCAATGATGCGCAAATTCATGACAGGGATTTCAAATGGCTGCAGGAATCCGACATCGGCATTTTTGAGATAAGCAACCCTAGCTTGGGGGTTGGCGGTGAAATAACTGACATTGTTCATTTGGGAAAACCGGTGCTTTGCCTTTTCAAAAAGCATCTGGGAAAGGCTGTTTCCGCTTACATCAAAGGAAAGCAGGGCTCAAAATTCGTAAAAACCCCTTTTGAATGCCGCCCTTACCAAACAATTGGGGAAGCAAAGGAAATAATCAGAAAATTTGCGGAAAAAAATTGCTGAAATGGGGCAAGTGAAAATCATCTTTTGGCGCTTTATTGCAACCAGAAGAATGAAGACAAATTTTCTGCTATTTCAGGTATTTCAGCATTATCCCCGCAAGCTTCGGGTGCTTTACCAGCTTTTTGATGACCATTTTTGCCGATGCCGCAAGGTCGCCTTCTGCAATGAGCATTATATCCTGCCCTGTAATGCTTTCCGCAAGGGTTTCGAAATCATCGTCGTCAAGGGCTTCAAACATGCGCCTTTGCTTCAGGATTTTTTTGAGCTTGTTGCCCCTTGTTTCATACCATGCCTTGTTGTATTTTGACAAAAATTCGCGGGAAAAGTCTTTTTTCCTAAGGGCTTCAAGCGCAACCTTGCTTGCAATTGTGGCTGCTTCCATTGCAATGCCTATGCCGCCGCCGTGAATCGGGTTAACTTGGTGCGCGGCGTCGCCCACCACAAGAAGGTTGTCTGCCGTCATTTCCTCCAAAAAGCCTCCGACCGGAATCGTTCCGGCATTTACTTCAATTATGCTGCCATTCTTGAGACCTGGATGCGATTCCACAAAGCGGTCAAGGTATTCTTTGGCTGTTTTTTGCGACATGCCTGCAATTCCTATGCCTACGTTTGCACAGGTTTTTGATTTTGGGAAAATCCAGCAATAACCCCTGTTTGCGACTTCTTTTCCAAAGAACAGGTGGATAAAATTTGGCTTTTCAAAGGAAATGTTTGCCATTTCATACTGGTAGCCAGAGTCAATGTCATTCAGTGAAATTTTTGTGTCAAGCCCCAATCGCCTTGGGGCAAGGCTTTCTGTTCCGTCTGCCGCAATTATTATCGGCGCGGAGTATTGCGTGTGTTCGCCTTGTTCAATGCATGAAACAATGACTTTGCCTTCTTTTCTTTCAAAATTGAATGCCCTGCATTTTGTCCTTATCAAGGCGCCTTTTTTTGCGGCTTCTTTTGCAAGCTCTTTTTCAAACACCCTGCGTTCAATGACATAGCCTGAAGTTTTTTTGTCGTCAATTTCAATGCTTTTAAGCGAGGGTGAGTATAGGGCTGCACCTGTGATTGGCTGCAGGCACCATTTCTTGTCAGGCTTGAGGCCGAGCCTTTTCATCCAGCCCAGGCCAAGGCCTTCGCCGCACCTTTTTGGCACGCCTATTTCCTGCTTCTTGTCAATGCACAAAACCTTTGCGTTCCCTTCGGCAAGGATTTTGGCCGCTCGCAGGCCTGCCGGCCCTGCGCCTATTACAATCACGTCAAATTCCCGCATTGAGAATCATTTCTCCCTCTTCAGTTTTTCGGAAAGCATTTCACCGGAAATCACCCAGTTTTCTGCCGGAAGGTCGTTGAAAATAATGCTGACCCATTCTTTTGGAATGCCGTTTTCCTCAAAGGCCGCGAGCAGTGCCTTGGCAAGCTTTTCCTTTTGCTTTGCAGTCCTTCCTTCCAGCAAATCAATTTTCACGACAGGCATAAAACAATCACTTTTCAATCCTCATTGCCCCAACAGGGCAGACCCTTACGCAGGCTCCGCAGTTAATGCATTTTTGCGCGTCAATCACAATGCGCTCATCAATGAGCTCTATTGCAGCAACAGGGCAAACCATGGGGCAGCCTGCGCAATAGCAGCATTTTTCCGGGTCGTTCACAGCAGTCATTTTTCCGGTCCCTTTTAGAAAAAGAAGGTTAATAAAACATTTAAACCATTGTTTTTGGCAGAGCGTGTGAAAAAATGTGCCTTGCGGTTCCGGCAAAAGTCATTGCCTTGAAAGAGAATGGAAAAAAGGTCTTGGTTGAACAGCAGGGCATTGAAAGGGAAGCAATAAACATGGCAAAGGCAAAAAAAGGCGATTTTGTGCTGTTGCAGCAGGGCTTTGCAGTGGAAAAAATAAGCGAAAAAGAGGCATTGGAAGCGATTGAGGCTTGGAACGGAAATGCCTGAAAAAGAAAGGCATTGCCTTTGCACAATTTTCAGGCCGCATTTTCTGGTTAAGCAGGAACATTTCCGGCGGTGATTGCAACCTGCCTTGGCAGTTTGCCAAAGTCGTTGTATTCTATTACTATCGGATGGCTGGAAAGCCCTTCCGCATTAACGTCAGTGCACACAATGGACAATTGGCCGCTTTGCCCGATAACTGCGGCTGTTGGCTCAGCACCGTTTAGGGTGCAGTCTCCGCCGAATTCCCCTGCAAAGGAGGTTATTTCCATTTCGTCGCCTGCAAGACTCAACAGCTTTAATTCAACAGTGCCTTCCCAAAACTTTCCGCCTTGCACCAAAATCATTTCAGGGTCGGATGACTTGAATATTATTTCCTGGGTAGGGCCAGCGCCGATAAAGGTAATGACGCCGAAGATTATTGCCGCCAAGGCTATCATCAGGCCATAAGCAAGCAGCTGTTCCATGCCTGCCTGCGCCTTTTGGGTCATTCTTTTTGCCTCGAATCCAGTGAACTATTAACACGTTTCAGGTTTTTAAAGGTATAGCTTTTAAGGCTCTTAAATTCCCTGGCTGAAATTTTTTCAACAATGTTGCCCCAGTGCAATGAAACAAAATCGCCGGAATTCAACTGAAAATTTAATGGGTTTTGCACTGTTTTTTCTTTTTCCCTGAGTTTTAGTTCGCCTGCTTCGGAAAAAAGCTCAAAGCCCTTAACGCCTGCTGCATTTGGCTTCACCTCAATTACTTTTGCCCATTGCACCATGCAATTCGAAAGGTTTTGCACAATTGGCTTTACTTTTTGCGAAATGAAGTTCACGTAAAGCACGTGCATGCTATGGTGCGGCAGCATTCCTTCCGGCAATTGCGCAGCTTTTTTTTCCGCAATGGGGCGCGGAAGGCCGAATTTTTGGAATGAAAGTATGGTTTTTTGGATTTCATTGTGAGAAATGTTTTCAAGCAGCTTGTTTCCGAGCCAGTAAGCTTCTATCACTTCTGGGTCAAATGGTTCCTTGTTGTTTGCTTTTGCTATGAGCTCAAGGTAGGGGAAAAGCGCGTTGAAATTGCACAGTTTTTCTTTTGCCGCAAGGGCATTTTCTTCGGTTGGCTCTGAAATGAATTTTTGGAAGGATTGCCAGCTTTGCCCAGGGCCGCAGTAGCCAAGCAAGTTTGGCGGCGTTGAGTAAAGGCAGGCCCTTTTCAGGGCGTCAATTTCTTTCCGGCACAGAACAGGCACAAATGGCGTTTTTGCCTGGCTGCATTCCGGATTCGGGACGTCAGTTTCTTTCTGGTGCAATGGCAGGCACCTTTGTTTTTTTTGGGTTCAGGAAAAAGCCGAGGCCGAAGGCGAGGAATGTTCCGGCAATGATTAGCAGGAAGCCGAATGCGTCCTGTATTGAAATGGTTGTTCCGAAAAAGGCAAAGGATAGGAAAACAGTTATTGGCTGCGCAAGCAGCAGCACTGATGCAGCCTTGTGCACCGGCAAAAGCTTCAATCCGGAGTAGAATGTGAAGACATATGCGAGCAGGAAGGCTGATGAAATCAGGATCCATGGGGCTTGCTGTGCGGATATTGCCGTGATTTCAATGGCTTGGCCTGTCAGTGCGAGGAATGCAAGAATGAAAATGGAGCCGAAGAACATCCTGCCGAATGCAACCGTTGTTCCTGAAAGCGCGTTGAGCGCTTTTTTGGAAATGGCAAGCTCTGCCGCCCATAGGATTGTTGCGGCAAGTATCAGGGCTTCGGGGAGGCCGAATGAGGAAATGCTGAAGAAGGCGAAGTTGCCTGCAAGCAATAGCATGGCTGCGAGCATGAAGCGCTTGTCTATTTTTTCCTTCAGGAGAATGATTGCGAAGAGTGATGCCCAGATGAAGAGCGTTTTGTGGACAAAGCCAGCGTTTATTGCCGTTGTGAGCTGCAATGCCTGGAAGAACAACAGGAAGGGAATGCTTCCGCCCACAAAGCCTATTGCCGCAAGCTGTGCCCATTGCTTTTTTGAAAGCTTTTTAAGCGAGGGAAGCTCTTTCAGGAGCAGGATTATTGAGAAGAGGAAAATTGCCACGAGCGCGTTTTTGAGGAATGTGAATATTGAGGCGTCAAAGCCCTTTACCGCAAAGCTGTTTGTGAAAATGCTTGCGCCGCTCACTATTGCAGTGAGCAAAACCAGGAGAAAGCCTTTTTTCTGTTGAAAAAAGCCTTGGGAAATTTGCTTCGCAAAACCCTTTTGCTGCGACATCGTAAGGATTAAAGTGTTAAAGGATTAAAAAAGTAATGGTGTGGCATTGAAAATGGCAAAGGTTTTTGTCTTCGGAAATAGTTTAATTGAAAAGGACAGCCTTGCGCTCAGGGTTGCGGAAAGGCTTAAAGGAAAAGTGAAGGGCATTGAATTTAAGGCTGTTGAATCATTGGATGAAGTGGAAAAAAGCGATAACTTATACATAATGGATGTTGCGCTTGGAATTGAAAAAGTGCGGCTGATTAAAGATTTGAATAAGTTAAACACAGGGCATCCGATTGGCGGGCACGATTTTGATTTGGCAATGGAATTGAAGCTGCTGCAAAAGCTTGGAAAAATCGGAAACGTGAGAATAATCGCGATTCCTGCGAATTGCAATTTGGAGAAGGCTGTGAAAGAAGTGAAAAGGCTGCTTGAATCGCTGGAATAAAGTGGAAAAGTTTTGTTTGGTTTTCCCTGATTCCAAAAGATTTCATTTTTGAATTGAAATGAATATCTCCTGCCAAAACATTTGGTTTTGGCGGCAAAAAGAATTTTTGCATGGTTTTTTTGTTCTTTTGTAAGAACATTTTGTTCTCAATAGTGAACGAAATGTTTTTATTCAGGAACATTTATTGGTAATATGTTATGAATCAAATTGGCTTTTTGGATGGCAATTCTTTTGCCCTTTTGGGTTTGCTTTCGGGGAAAAAGCATTATTTGCGTGAACTGGCTGAAACCAGCGGCTTGTCCCCCAGCATGGTTCATAAAATATTGCTTCGGTTGGTTCAAAGAAAACTGGTCCTGGCAGAAAACCAGAAAAACCGCAAGCTATTCGCCATAAATTATTCCTCCCCATTGGCACTGGTGGCTTTAAGCTTGCTGGTCATTAATAATTTATTGGAAACAAAAGCATTCAAAAAAATCACAAGTTTAAATCCAAAGGGAATTTACTTGTTTGGCACGGCGGCAAGCGGAAAAATCACAGCGAACAGCGACATTGACTTGTCGGTTTTTTTTATTTCAAAGCCGGATTCTTTCAAATTAAGCAATATCAAGCGCGAGCTCAGCAATGAATTAAAAAAAGAAGTGCAATTGGTTGTTTTGACTCCAGAAAAGATTGAAGGCATGAAGCGTGAGCAGGTTGAATTGTTGAGCCAGATAAAAATTGGTTCGGTTGTTTTGTGGGGTGAGATGTTTGACTGAAGTTGATGATTGTTTTGAAAAAGGCTTGCTGAAGAAAATTACTCCAAGCAAGAACCTTGCTTTTCAGGACATAAAGCAGGCAGAGTTCTTTTTGGACGAAGCTTTTGACTTGATTAAGATAAAGAAGAGAGAAATGACTGCAATCGCTTTGTATAATTCTGTTTTTCATGCAGCGCGCGCTTTGCTCTACCGCGACGGAGTGAAAGAGAAAAGCCATTATTGCCTGCAAAAATACTTGGAAGAAAAATATGAAAAACAGAAACTCCTTGACGCAGAGAATGTTTCTTTGTTTGATGTTCTGCGCGGCATCAGGCAGGAAGTCCAATACAATGTAACGCGCGTCAAATTTGAAGAAGACCTTGACGAGCTTTACGACAGAACAGAGCAATTCATTGAAAAAGTAAAAAAAATATTAAGCAAATAGCGATGCGCCTTTGGCTTGATTCCGCAGTTCAGTTCTTTTTCCATTTTACCTTGAGGAAATGCGTGGCACAGCTTATGCAGGGGTCGTATGCCCTCACTAGCTTTTCTATTTCCAGATTGGCTTTTTCCTGCGGCAGATCCAGTAGCGAGGGGATGAATTCCACAAGGTCTGATTCTATTGTGTGCGCGTTCTGGTTTGTGGGCACGATGATGTTTGCCCTTTGGACAATGCCCTTTGAGTCAAACTTGTATTCGTGGTAAAGGGTTCCCCTCGGCGCCTCGGTTACGCCGATGCCTGTTGAATCACAGGGACTTATTTGCTGTGCCGGTTCTTTTTTCAGCTTAAAATCCTTCAGAATCCTTATGCTTGAGTCAAAAAGGTGCAGTAATTCAATTGCCTGCGCAAGGTTGTTGTCAAAAATAGTGTGCGAGGGGAATTTGAGGCCAAGCTCTTGCATCAGGTCAAGGGCGGCTGGCTCAAGCGCCTTTTGGTTTAGGTTTATTCTTGCCAATGAGCCGACCCTGAATTCCCTGCCGCCAAGGCTTGCCTGCTTTGCGTTGCTGTATGGGAGGATGCGCTCGTGCACATGTGATGTCATCTCCTCGTCTTTGATGGCAAGGCCCGTTGAGCTTTGGATTGTGCCTTTCACAAAAGAGTAATTTTCGTCTGCAAGCGCAAGGTATTCCGTTTTTCTTTGGAATGGAAAGCTGTCCCTGAAAGAGGCGAAAAGCCTTATTGCCTCGATTGCAAGCGGCCTTTCTTTTTCAAGCAGCCTGAGGCATTGCCCAAGCTGTTTTTCTTCGGGAAGGGCTGTGAAACCGCCTGGCCTTATTGCAACTGTCTGGTAGATGCGGCCGCCAATCAGCTTTACCATTTCCGTGCCGGCTTTTTTTAGCGCAATTCCGTGCAATAGGAATTTTTGCTCTTCTTTGCCGAAGTCAAGCACTGATTCCCTGCCAAGGAAATCCGGGAGCACGAGGAAGAAAAGGTGCAGGGCGTGGCTTTTTATGAATTCGCCGTTTGTGGCAAGCTGCCTCAAAAGCAGTGTTTGTTCGCTTGCCTCAACCCCAAATGCCTTTTCAACAGCCTTCATTGCTGTGTTCAGGTGGCTTACGTTGCAAAGCCCGCAGATTCTTGAAACAATCAAAGGAACCTGTGAAAAATCCCGCCCTGAAAGCATGCTTTCAAAGAAGCGCTGGCCCTCGAATATCTGCAGCTCGCATTTTTTTACCTTGCCTGAATCCATTTCAACGTCAAGGTTCGCATGCCCCTCAATCTTTGTGATTTCCTTGATTGCAAAGTGCCCTGTTTCTTTCATTGCGGTTCCTCCTTGAGGTGATTCAGTTGTTCCGGCAGTGAATTGAAGTAAGTGAAAAGGTTGAACCTTTGCTTTTTGGCCAGGCCATATTCTTCAAAAATCAGGTCAAGCGCGGTGAAGCTTGCGTCCTTTGTGCTACCCCTGCAACCGATGCATTGCGCGTTCTCGCTTGGGCACAATGCGTTGCAGCCAGCATAGGAGATTGGACCGAGGCAGGGAATGCCTTTAAGGAGAAGGCAGCTGTTTTCCCTCAGCTTGCATTCAAAGCAAACGGGAATTTCCTCAAGCCTTGGCTTTGCGCCGTGCAAAAATTTGTTCAGGAAGGCAAGGAATTCCTGCTCGTTTATCGGGCAGCCCTGCAAAAGGAAATCAACCTTTACAAATGACGAAAGGGGGTATGCCTTTTCTTTCACAGGCATTATTGCCTGCTGCCTGAGGCGTTCCTGCTGCCCGCTAGGCAGGGCATTCCTTATGCCATTGATGCCTGCAATTGTGGCGCAGGCCCCAAGCGCAACAAGGAAATCGGATTTTTCCCTTATATATTTGAGCTTGTCAAGGTCGTGGCTGCTTATAACGCTTCCTTCCACAAAGGCAATGCCAAGCCTTGGAACGGGCTTTGCCTTTTCCATCAGGGCCCTGTCTTCAACTATTTCAATCTGCCCGAAGGCCTTCAACAGCTTTTCTTCAAGGTCAAGAACCGCAAATTCGCAGCCCTCGCAGCAGGTAAGCGAAAAAAAACCTACCTTTGCCTTTTCTGCAGCCATTTTCAGTCCTCCTTCACGGGCATGTTTTTCAGCTCTTTGGCGCTGAACACAGGGCCGTCCTTGCACACGTACTTGTCGCCTATGTTGCAGTGGCTGCAGTAGCCTATGCCGCACTGCATCATCCGTTCCATTGAGGCAAACATCTGTTCGTCCTTAAAGCCCTTTTTTGCAAGTTCAATCAATGCAAAGTGCACCATTATGGGAGGGCCGCACAGCAAAGCAATTGTGTTTTCAACAGGCAAATCTATTTTTGGGAAAAGCGAGGTTACAAGGCCCACATTGCTCTTCCATCCGGAATCCGCCTTGTCAACTGTTGAAAAGACATTGAAGCCATCGCTTTTCCATTGCTCTTTTTCGCCGGAAAAAAGCGCGTTCTGGGGTGTCCTGCACCCTGACAGGACAAAGACCTTTCCGAATTCCTGCTTTTTTTCCTGCACGGCATATATTGCGCTCCGCAGCGGCGCGAGGCCGCAGCCGCCGGCCACAAAAAGGATGTTTTTTTTCCGCATTTTCTGGAGCGGAAAGCCGTTTCCAAAAGGGCCGCGCAATCCAACCAAGTCGCCTTCTTTCAGGCCGTGCATTGCATTCGTGACATTGCCGACATTCACCACTGTGAACTTTATGGAATCGGTTTTGTAGGGCGAGGAAGAAATGCTTATCGGCATCTCGCCAAACCCGAAAATGCTCACCATCATGAACTTGCCTGGCACAAACCTGAAGCTTTTCTGCCGTTCTTTGTCAAGGTAGCGCACAGTGAAAGTTTTGGTATCAAGCGTGTCCTGCACTATGCTGGTTATTTCCGCCGGCTCTGGCTTTTCAGGCGCAGTCATTTCAAAGCCTCCTTTTGGGCTTGAAGGCATCTGCTTTCCGCAATCATTGCTTAAGCGCCTCCTTCTGGATTGTGTTGGCAATGAAAGCGAGGTCTATTTTTGCCGGGCAGGCGGAAATGCACCTGCCGCAGCCAACGCACAATTGCTTTCCGTGGTTTTTTTTGTAATATGAAAGCTTGTGCAAAACAAATTGCCTCAATCTCGCCGTTCTGCTTTCCCTGAAAACATGGTTTCCGGCTACCAGGGTGAATCTTTTGAGCTGGCAGCTGTCAGGCAGCCTGGACCTTGCGCTTTCCGAATTTGAGCCGAATTCGAAATCGTCGCAGGTTGTATAGCAGTAGCATGTGGGGCAGGCCTGCGTGCAATTTGTGCAGCTAAGGCATCTTTCCGCTTCCTTTGCCCATACAGGGTGGGAAAAATTTTTGTGGAGATTTTCGGCAAGGTTTTTTGTTTCAAGCTCTTTGCTGCATTTTATTCTTGTTGAGGGCTCGGCATCGGAAGTCGACCTGAAGAATTTTTTGTCAAGCAGGGCCCTGCCCTGCGCTGTTTCCGGCCTTGCAAAAAAGTCCTGGCCGCGTTCAATGAAAAGCAAATCGTGCCCTATTGGCTTTGAGGTGCCAAGGCTTGTGCAAAAACCCGTTTTGCACGCCTCCGGACACTGGAGCGCGATAATGACTGTGTTTTTTCTTCTTTCGCTGTAGAATCCGTCTTCACCTAAAAATTTTATGAAGAGCTCGTCCAGGGCATCAAGGGCGTGCGTGTCGCATGGCCTTACTCCGAATATGACGCGTTTTGTCTTGTCGGTTTCTTCGGCAATATCATAAGAGGAGGTTTCTTTCGTGAAGGAAAATGTTTTTTCGTTTGGCGGCCTGAAATATTTTTTCGGCGAAAAATCCGTTCTTGCGCTCAGGAAAAGCTCCTGTCCTTCGTATTCCTGGAAGCAGCTTGCGCCCGAAGCGTTTTTTGCCGGGACAATTACCTCAAAGTTTTTTTTGAGCGATTCAAGGAATTCCGGCAGCGATTCCTTTTTTATGGCATGGCTCATTTGGTTCACTTTTTCAGGGCAATCAGCCCTGGCATTTCCTTTCCGCTCAGGTATTGCAGGAGCGCCTTGCCGGCAAGAGAAACGTGCGAAAAGTCCTTTTCAGAAAAGTCCATCTGCTCAAGGGCTGCTTCTGTGTCTCCGCCGCCTATTATGGAAAAAGCCCTGCTTCGGCCTATTGCGCTGAAAACCCTTTTTGTCCCGACCTCGAAGTCCATTTTTTCAAAAACGCCCATTGGGCCGTTCGCAACAATGAGCTTTGCGTCCTTCAGCGCATCCTTGAATTCCGCAACGGTTTCCGGGCCTATGTCGCAGATTGTGTTGTCCTTTGGAAGCTCGCTAACCGAAACCACTTCCCTTTCATCCGAATCATCCATTATTGCGACATCAACCGGCAAAAGAATTTTCTCGCCGTAAAAAGAAAGAACCTCTTTTGCAGGCTCAACCAGCTCATTGAGCCCTTTTTCCTCAAAAAACGCGTCCTTTTCGCCAAGGGCAACGCCTTTTGCCTTCAAAAAAAGCTCGCCCAAAAGGCCACCGACGCATATTCTGTCGGCTTTTTGCTTTCCGAACAACTCTTTTATCATGGAAATGCTTTCCTTTAGCTTTGCCCCGCCCAAAACAAAAACGCAGGGCTTTTCGCCTGAATCAAAGTGCTTCAAAGCATTCAATTCTGTTTCAAGCACAGGCCCTGCAAAGCTTGGCAGGAGCGCGGTGAAGCCTATAACGCTTGGCTGGGCCCTGTGGCAAACGCTCAACGCGTCCTGCACAAACAGCTGTGAAACGGAGGCAATCTTCTGCACCCATTCTATTTTGCCTGCTTCTTCCGCCGAAAAATCCTGTTCCTCATTGTCGTGGAAGCGCACGTTCTCCATCAGGACAATTTCGCCTGGCTGCATCTGACTTATGGCAGCAACGTAGTCAGAGTCCCATTTCAGCAGCTTTACCTCTTTTTCCAAAAGCCCTGAAAGAAGCTCGGCATGCTGCTGAAGCGAAATGCAGTCCTCG
>JBAZQI010000001.1:0-98790 GCA_041645325.1 archaeon | reverse complement strand
TGCAATCCCCCAACATTACAGGCGTGGGAAAAAACGCGGAAATTGAAAAAGCATACGGCGGCGGAAAAGGCAAATCCCTGGACATAGCATACATGTAAGCCTTTTTTCCTGCGGGAAAAAAAGCCTTGGGAAAAAGCTTGGGAAAAACGCGCTTCGCGCAAAAAAAAAACGCAGGGCTGAAAAAGCCCTGCAAATTTCTATTTTTAAAAAAAAATAATTAGCGAAAAAACCGCTTAAAGCACCTTTAGGCAGAGTATAATGAAGAATATGACTATTAGACCTGGAAAACTTGCCAATGCGCCAATTTTTTGCACCCCGAACCCCAGAGTGAAAACATAGATTGAGATAATTGTGAAAAGGAAAAAAATCAGGGAGTTCAACAGCCTAGACATTTTAGCCTACCTATCCAAAAAGCAAGCTGAAGCCAAGGAAACTGCCAACCATTATCTTCAGCGTGTGCTTTTGCAAACTTGTTCCAGCAAGAAATATTGTTGCAGTAAACTGGAACATCAGCCATTCAAGCATGTGATTTCCTGAAATCAAGGTGATTCCAGTTAAGCCTCCAAAATCCAATAGGGCATAAAGAAGCAGCATTAGGAAGAAAAAATAACGAAGCCAATTCTTACCCTCGCTGTATATGTGCGATAAAATAAGGTAGGAAACTGTAAGAACCGCAAAGCCCAGTATCAGGTCAAAAACTATCCAGGCGAAATCCAAAGCCAGCAAATGGCTCAAAAAAGTCAGCAGCATAAATAACCTGCGCAGCCTGAGTTCTTATTTATTGCCACCCACCAAGGGGGGAGAAACAGTTGAATTTTAAAACTGTTGCGACCATATTTTTATTATGTTTGAGAGGCTGTTGGGCGAAGTTGGGCTGACAAAGAGTGAAATAGCGGTCTACTTTGCCTTGTTGGATCTTGGCCAGGCAACCACGGGGGAGATAATAGCCAAGGCAAAAATAAGCTCCGGCAAGATATACGAGGTTCTTGGCAGGCTTACTCAAAAAGGGCTTGCGGCTTACATTGTCAAAAGCGGGGTAAAGCATTTTGAAGCCACAGCCCCTGAAAGGCTAATGGACTTTGTCAACGAAAAGCAGAATCTGTTCGAGAAGCAAAGAATAGAGCTGGAAAAAGCCATTCCTGAAATATCCGCAATGCGTCACCTAAAAGCGCCGGAGCAAAAGGCGGAGGTTTATGAGGGCAAAAATGGCTTTAAATCATTTTATGACTGGGTTTTGGAAGAACTTGAAAAAGGCGACACTATTTACATTACCGGTGTAGCAAGGGAGGCGAATGAAAGATTTGGTGCATATCTTCTCAATTGGAACAGGAGGAGAATTGCAAAGGGAATTAAAATGAAGATAATCTACGCCTTTGACTCAAAGGAATTCGGGAAGATGCGGGAAAAAATGAAACTAACCGAGGTAAGATACATGCCAAAAGGATTAATGACGCCAGCCTGGTTTGACGTTTTCAAAGACTATGCAGTGACAATCGCGCCATCGGAAGACCCGGCGATATTCCTGATAAAGAACAAAAAAGTCGCAGGCTCTTACATGCAATACTTTGAGCTACTTTGGAAACAATCCAGGCTATAAAAAAACATTGCCGGAAAAGCAAGGATAGCTTATTTCAACTTAATAGCCCCCGAAGGGATTTGAACCCTTGACCCCAAGTTTGTTCGAATTTTGTTTTTGCAACAGCAAAACTTCTTTTTGCAGGCTTTTCTTTTTTAAAGAAAAGCTCGCCGAAGGCCTTTCTTTCCCAAGGCTTTCTTTCTTTAGAAAGAAAGGCTTTACGAAACTTGTGCTCTACCACTGAGCTACGGGGGCGTTTGCCATAGAATAGTTTTTTGGGGAAATGCTTTTTAACCCCTTTTCCTTAATCGGATAGCATGCCTGTTGTTTCCAGTGATGGCGGCCAGCCCAGGGTTGAGGCGTTTCTGCGGGATTTTGTTGCGGGCCTGAAAGAGGGGTTTGAAAGGGATTTGGATTTTGTCCTTTTGTTTGGCTCCGCGGCAAGGGGCGAGTTTGTCCTTGGGAGAAGCGATGTTGACCTCATTATTCAGGTGAAAGAGGATGAAAAGGTAAAGCCCGTGGGGGAATTTGCGGAACGGCTTTTTTGGAGGCTTGACAAAAAGCATGGCACAATGTTGCGGAAGGTTTGCTCAACAGGCATTGGAAAAAGCCTTTTGGAAAACGCCTTGAAGGCTGTTGAAAAGCAGGCAAGATTGTACAAGCCGTTTGAGGTTTTTGGGCCAAGGGACATTGACTGGAACAGGGGAATGATCAAAAGGCTTGATTTGATGCCAGGCGCAATCCTTGTGGCAAGCCAGCTTACCCTGCTTTACAAAATGAAGCACGAGGGCAAAATCCTTTTTGGCAGGGACATCAGGAAAGAGATCAGGCCCAGGTTTACGCCCTGGGAAAAGCTGAAGAGCATCTGGGTTCCGCAAAGCATTGCGTTTGCGGCCATAATCATTTCGCTTGCCCTGCCAAAAAAGGCGGTGGGTTATGCGGTAAAAGCCGTGTTTTTCGAGCTGGAAGCGGCGGGCATTGCCCTGCACAATCGCATTCCGGAAAAGGAAAAGCAGAAGCGGCAATTTGCTGGTGCAACGCGGTTCAGGCGGCAGTTTTTGGATGACCTGCGCTTTTACATTGAATTGAAATTCGGGCTGCTTGCAAAAAACAAGCTTGCCTTCATCCAAAGGGCAATTGAAATAAAAAAAAGCGGTTTCAGCGGAGGAAGGCTTGCCGCACTGGTTTTCTGCACCAGGGCTTTTTGGGTAATTTATTCAAGCAACACAGCCATAATATTGAAAGGGTTTTTTGGAAACGCTTTTTAACCCCTTTATCACACTGCTATTTGGGCAATTATGGTTTCAAGAAAGGTTCATGGCAGGGGCGGGAGAAAGGGGCATCATGCAAGAGAGAGGCAAGCTTCTTTTTGGCGTAATGAAAAGCAGCTTGCGCAGGCTTTGAGGCGTGCGAAGACAAGGGAAGGGAAAAGAAACAGGCGGCTTGTCAGGGCAATCAGGGGGATTGCTGCGCCGGAAATTTTTGGGCAGTGGGCTCGCTTCCAGCTGCTTGTTGCAAGAAGGCAGGTTGAGAAAGGAAAAATCAGCCAGCTTACTTTTTACTGCAAACTGCTTGCAATGGACAAGCTTTTCCTGGAGAATTCCAAAAGAACAATGGAAATCCGCAGGAGAGTGGGTTGCGGCCCTGCAAAAGGCAGCTTGCTTGGCAAAACATGGAGAAGGGATATTGATGAAAACATTAATGCTTTGGGGGCAAGCAATGCTGTTGTGAAAAAGGAAGTCAGCAGGCAGGAGAGAAACCTGCGGAAGATTATGCCCAAGAGCCTTTTAAAAAGTGGCTTGGGCTGACTGCAGTTTCCATAGCAAAACAGGCAGTTCCGAAATCTTGACGCGCTTTTGCTGCATGGAGTCCCTTTCCCTGAGCGTAACAGTGTTGTCTTTTAGGGTGTCATAATCGATTGTTATTGCAAATGGAACGCCGATTTCGTCTACTCTTGCGTATCTTTTTCCAATGCTGCCTTTTTCGTCAAACAGCATGTCAAGGCCGCAGCCGTTGAGTTCCTCAAAAAGGGCTTTTGCTTTTTCAAACAAGCCGTCTTTTTTCACAAGGGGAAAAACCGCGCAAAGGTAAGGCGCGATTTTTGCAGGGAGCTTCAGGAAAATGCGTTCCTCAGGGCCGCGTTTTTCCTTGCGGAACGCGAGGTCAAGGGCAACGTAAAGGCTCCTGTCTATTCCTGCGGATAATTCAAAAACATGGGGAATGAATTTTTTGCCTTGCTCGTTGACTTCAAGGCTTTGCTTGCTTTCCTTTTGGTGCCCCTTGAGGTCGTAATCAGTGCGGTAATTGCAGGCCATGAGCTCAATCCAGCCGAGGTCTGTTTCAGCCTCAAAGTCCCAGGTTTCCTTTGCATAAAAAGCCCTTTCGTTTGAATCAAGCTGCCTGAAGCGCATTTTTTCCAGGGGAATGCCCATTTTTTCGTAGAATTGCTGCACGCGCGATAAGTAATAGGCAATGAATTTGCCCGAAACAATTTTTTTTGATGATGCTTCGCCGCAGGAAACCTTTTTCACGGCTTTTTGCCCTGAAAGCAAAAGGTTCAGCTCATATTTTTCCACTTCGCCAAAATTCGGAACCTCGTTTATTTTGTCAGGGTTGAAGAAAACCTCGATTTCCATCTGGCCGAATTCGCGTTGCCTCAAAAGCGTGTTTCTTGGAGAAATCTCATTCCTGAAGGATTTTCCGGCCTGTGCAACCCCAAGAGGAAGCTCGCTCCTCGCATTCTTGTATAGCCTTGAAAAGTCCAGAAAAATGCTCTGGCAGGTTTCAGGGCGCAAATAGCAGGGCAAATCCCCTGTTGCGCCGATGTCAACCTTCATCATCATGTTGAATTTTTTCACTTCCGAAAAAGAAGAGCCCTTGCATTTCGGGCATTTAACATCATGTTTTTTTATGAGCTTGTCAAGCTCTGTCGTTGAAAGGCTTTCAGGCACAATGCCCTTGGAATGAACCTCTATCAGCTTGTCGGCCCTGTGCAGGCTATTGCATTTCAGGCATTGCACTATGGGATCGTTGAAGTTATCAAGATGCCCTGATGCCCTGAAAACCGCTTCCGGCAAAATTTCTGCGCCGGAAATTTCAAGCATTCCTTCTTTTTCAACAAGCTGCCTGCGCCACAATGCAACAATGCGCTCCCTTATTGCCGTTCCCACAGGGCCGAATTCCCAGAACCCCGAAGGCGAGCCTGCATAAATTTCGGCGCTTGGAAAAAAAAGGGTTCTGCGCAAAGCAAGGTTTGCAATCTCATCTTTTGGCATAATGTATCAAATAGAGGATAAACTGTTTTAATAAATTTGCCCCTATTATCCTTAAGCGGAGAAAGGGCGGTTCAAAGCATGAAACCATTGCTTTTAAGAAATCAGGGAACAATTGGCAGAACAAGACAGCGGCAAACAGCAAAAAGCATAACAAGAAGGCAAACAGCAAGGCAGCCAAAGTTCAAGCCGCCGGAAGGGTTCAATGCGAAAAGTGTTTATTTCATGCGGTACGCTACAGGTGGCATTGAACCCGCAGCAAAATATGGAGGACAGTTCATTGATTCGTTTAAGCAAATCGCGCTCAGTGGAAAAAAAAGAAGGGGTTACATTGTTAACAGTCATCACTCCGAATATGAATCCGCCTACTCAGTTGCACTTTCACTGAGTGCACCTGCTGCTTTGCGTGCAAAACTGTGCGGAGCAGGCATCGGTTTTGGAGAAAAAGTTGTGGTAATTGAATCCCTGCATGGCTCAAGAGAAAAAGTGCAGCCAGAACTTGAAAGGTTCAGGGAAACATATGGGAAACCAGGGGCAAATTATCTTATTCACACAGTGGAAGAGCATGCAAGAAAAAACGGCTTTGAATGGGCAATAATCAGGCACCCGAAAAGCCTGTATTATTACCAGCATCCGACTGTACGAACCAGGCGAGAAGCACGGGAAGTGAGAAAAAGAATGCTTGCTTTGTACCAGAATGCTGCATATGCAATGGGCTATGAAAGGCAGGGTAGTTTTTTTGTTAAAAAATTGAATTGAAACCATTTGAAGAAAAGGCAAAAGAAGTCAAGGGTTTTTGCACATGAGCGGGTTCAGGCGACTGATGTCCAGGGCTTTGCGCCCAAGAGAATGGTGCAAATGGTGGCAGGCAAAAAAATTTAGGCCACCGGAATATTTTTTTGAAAGAAGATTTCATTTGTTTGAAACTGCTGGAGAGGAAAAAGTCAGACAG
The DNA here is from genome assembly GCA_041645325.1 of archaeon. GTDB lineage: Archaea > Iainarchaeota > Iainarchaeia > Iainarchaeales > JAFCCL01. The sequence continues at coordinate 92,990 of JBAZQI010000001.1, read as the reverse complement.
TATGGAAGTGATTTTCTCGCCAGCTTTAGGAAAGTTGATTTCTGGGGGCCAAAAACAGGCGGCTGCTTTACTGTTTTGGCTGGCACTTCAAAGAATGAATCCCACCATTCGATAAAGCTGGTCAAAGACGGCGCATGTTTAGCGGAAGCAAAGCTTGGCTTTGGGCAAGGAGTTGTGGTTATTGAGAGCTTGCAGGGCACACAGGGGTTGCATAAGAAGCTAAATGAGTTTAGGCACAATTTTAGATCTCCTTGGGCAAACTTTTTAATCCAAAAAGTTGAGGAACACGCAAGAAAATGCGGGTTTGAATGGGTGGCTATTCGGCGCCCTGAAACACTTTTTTATTATGATAAGCCTGTCAGAACGGCAAGCGAAAAAGAGAAAGAAGAAATCAGGGCAAGAATGCGGCTTTTGTACAACAATGCTGCAAACGCAATGGGCTACAGGAAAGCCGGCTATTATTTTTTTGTTAATAGGCTTTAGTGTGCTCCCTGAATTTGCCATTTTTGGGTTTGAAACGGTTTTAAAAACATAAATGCCTGTTTTATGGTATTGTATGGAACATGATATTGCCCAGATGCGAAAGGCCCTTATCAAGAGGGCTAAGAAGCAGGTTCAGGAACGCTATTCCGAGAGGGACGTGCACATAATAAGGGCTGTTTCGGTTTTGGGGGATTTGGACAATGCGTTCAACCTTTTGGCAGAGGATTGCATTGAATGGTATGGCGCGCATTTTCCGGAAATGAATTCCCTTGTGAAGGACAATGATGCTTTTTTGAGGATTGTCAGGGAAATAGGGGACAAGAAGGAAATTTGTGAAAAAAACATTTCAAAGGCATTGGGCGGCGAGGAAAAAGAGCGGGCAAAGGCAGTTGAGGAAAAGGCCAAAAGCAGCATGGGAAGCGCTGTTCCGGCAGGGGCTTTGAAGGAAATGCAATTGCTTGCGTCAAATGCCCTGGTTTTGAAGGATGAAAGGAAGGAACTGCAGGTTTTCATTGAAGAGGAAATGCAAAAGCTTGCGCCGAATTTTTCAAGGCTTGCCGGAGAGGTTTTGGGTGCAAGGCTTTTGGCGAGCGCTGGCGGCCTGAAACAGCTTGCAATAAAGCCTGGTTCCACAATGCAGCTTTTGGGCGCTGAAAAGGCCTTGTTCAGGCATTTGAAGAACAGGAACAGCAAGGGCCCGAAATACGGTTTCATTTACGGCCATCCCATGGTTAAAAAGGTGCAGGGGCAAAACAAGGGAAAAATGGCGAGGACGCTTGCATCAAAGCTTGTCCTTGCGGCAAGGGCAGACTATTTTGGCAGCAAAAGGGATGTTGCAAAAGAAATGCTTGCAGGCCTTGAAAAAAGGGCAAAAGAACTGGAATAAAGGTGCTGGCAATTGGAGGAAATTTTTCCGGGCGTTTTTGGGAAAGAAGGCAAAATCTACACCAAAAACCTCGTTCCAGGCATCAAGGTGTACGGTGAAAAGCTTGTATTGGAAAACAATGTTGAATACAGGCAATGGGATTTTTTCCGCTCCAAGCTCGGCGCGGCAATAAAAAAGGGCCTTCAGGAGTTGCCCATAAGGGCAGGCTCAAATGTTTTGTACCTTGGCGCAGCGGAAGGCACAACAGTCAGCCATGTAAGCGACATTGTTGGAATGCAGGGCCTTGTTTTTGGCGTTGACATAAGCGAAAGGGTAATGAGAAAATTCATAACAATGTGCGAGCAAAGAAACAACGTTATGCCAATAGTGGAGGATGCAAACAAGCCCTGGACCTACAAGGCATTCCTTGAAGAAAGAAAAATTGACGTGCTATTCCAGGATGTCGCACAGCCAAACCAGGCGAACATTTTCCTAAAAAACGCGGAATACTTCCTCAAAAAGGGCAGCTTTGGAATGCTTGTGATAAAGGCAAAAAGCATTTCCCAGCAAAGCGATGTCGGAAGCGTTTTCGGCAAAGAACTGGGCGCACTGGCCGATTCTTTCAAAGTAAAGCAGGTTGTCAATCTGAAGCCATTTGAAAAAGACCACGTTCTCGCGCTGTGCGAAAAACTGTGACGCATACACGAGGCGTAAAAAACCGAAAGGGATTTGCTGGTGAAGTTGGAAATAAGAAGGCAGTTCATCCATTTCCTGTTCGGCTCTTTTTTCATTGCGCTTGTGGCAATGCTCGGCACCCTTGATTCGCTTTTCATCCTGTGCATTGCATTCCTTGCAGGGCTTGTTTTTTCTTATGCAATAAAAAAAGGCGCAAAAATCCCTGTGTTGACGCACATTGTGCAAAGGGTTGAAAGGGATTATGAAAAGCACTTGCCCGGCAAGGGCGCACTGCTGTTTTTCCTCGCGGCAATAATCACAATTCTCCTGTTCCAAAGGCAGGAAATTGTTTTGGGCGCGCTTTGCGCCGTGGTTTATGGGGATTCTATAAGCACAATTGCCGGCTTGAGATTTGGAAAGCACAGGATTGTGGGCAAAAGAACAATTGAGGGAACGCTTGGGGGAATTGCTGCTGCCTTCTTTTTCCTGCTTTTCATATTCCAATGGCCAATTGCACTTGCCGCCGCAGTTATAGGAATGCTCGCAGAACTATTGCCATTTGACGACAACTTCACGATTCCGATAGCAGCAGGGCTGGCACTCACTTTCTTGATTTAGGTGCAATGCTCCACCAAGTAAGCATCAAGTCCTTGTTTGAAAGCCCTTTTCCCTTAAGAAACCTGTAAAGGGTATACAATGGCCGCAATGTTTTGCAATCAAAATTTTTTTGAATTAAATCCCGCCTGCTCAAATATGCTTCCTGCCTTGCTTTTGGCCATTGCCTTAATATATCGAAACTAAGCTGGTTTGGCAAGCGATGCAACCCAAATTCCCTGTTAAGTCCAATAAAAAGCCTTTGCCTTTCTTCAAAGCAACTTGTTATTGTTTTTAATTCTTCTGGGAAAGCTTTCCGCAGACCTGCAACAGTCAGGTTTGCCTTGCTTAGAACGGAGTTTGTGGCTTTAATGGATTCCCTGATGTTCTCAACATGCCAGTCAGCAAGCGGCTTCCTGGGAAAACAAAAAAGAAGTTCAAAATTGTTTTTTTGCGGCCTGAACTCTTTTAGTGAAATCGCTCTGTCAGAAACCCTTCTGCGCTCCTGCGGCACAAATTGCACTCTTTTTCTTTTTCCGGCTTTTTTTCGTTTCACAACCATAGGCAAAAAGTATGATAATACTGGTTTAAATGGATTTCTTGGGTGAAATTTTTATATAAGTAACAAGAGCCTGTAGCCCATATAACCTTTTTAAAAAAGGTTAGCGAAAAAAAGGGCCACAGGCAAAAATGGGCCCGTAGCCTAGTGGATAGGGCACTTCTCTCCTAAGGAAGGTGTCGTGGGTTCGATTCCCACCGGGCCCGTAATGCCATCGAGCAAAACGAGATGGCATTTGGGAATCGTATTTTTCCCAAGGCTTTTTTCCAACAGGAAAAAAGGCTTTTCGATTCCCACCGGGCCCGCTGCGCCATCGGGTTTGCCGCGCTTTGCGCGGCAAATGCAGGCAAGCCGAAAAAATAGGCAAGCCACGCATTCGACAGATATCTTAAAAACATTAAATTCCCATGGCAATTGACGAAACCCTTTTAAAGTGGTTTTGCCCTATTTTTCTCAGAGGGGTTTATTTTGGAAAAGCTTAGCACTGCTATTGCCGGGGAAATCTGCCTTAGCAAGGAACCTGGCGGCAGCATGAAGAAATGGCGCGAAATCTTCGGAATCACACAGACAGAACTTGCCGACAAGCTCAAGATTACAAGCAGCACTATTTCCGATTATGAGGGCGGCAGGCGAAAAAGCCCTGGCATTGTGGTTGTTGCAAGGCTTGTGGAAACCCTGATTGGCATTGACGCAAGCAGGGGCGGCAAGGTTGTCAAACAGCTTGAAAAAGACTTCAAGCCGGAAAGCGAGGCGTTTGAAACACACGAGTTTTTTTCAGCGGTAACAGGGCCTGATTTTGTGAAAAATATTGGCGGAACATGCGTTGCAAACCCCTTAAGGCTCAAGGAAACCCAGATTTACGGCTACAGCCTCATAGACAGCATGAAAGTCATTCTTGATGTTCCTGTCCACGAATACATGCGTATTTACGGCAAGACGCCTGAAAGAGCCCTGATTTTCAGGTTTGTAGGCAATGGAAGAAGCCCGATGATTGCTGTGAAGATTGGCCGCTTTTCAACAGATATGAAGCCCTCGATTGTCGTGCTGCACGGAAATGTCGACCCGGAGAATGTGGACCCCGTGGCAAAAAAAATCGCCGAATCTGAAAAGATTCCGCTTGTCGTGACACAAAAAGACATTGAGGAAATCAAAGCCGAACTTAAAAAGTTTGAAAGCTAGGCAACTTTTTTTTGAAGAAGCTTAAACCCTCACAAGGAAAACGAACCTGTTCTTTTCCTTTCCCGACGCATTCATGCCAATCAGCACCGTTGAAAACTTGGTTTTCGCGCCGAATTCTGTTTTCAGCATGCCAACCGCGTTCTGCGCGGCTTTCTTGCTCCCCACTTTGAGGTCAAAGCCTTCCCTTTTTTTCAGGACTTCGATTACCACTGCCAGCGAGTCCTTTGAATGCGAGGATTCAACTGCGGCTATGACCTTTGGCAGAAGCTCTTTTAGCCTCTTGCTATTGCCGTCCTTTGCCCTCAGCTGAATCATGGCGGCGTGATACTGGCTTGAAAGGCGCATGCAGGCATCGCATTGCATGGACTTCATTTCAACGGGAACCGTTTTTTCAAAGGAAAGGGCAACATTGTCAATTATGCCTTTCACAAGCACCCTTGCAAGAATGCTTCCTTCGTCGTTTTCCTCAACTGAAACGCTTACAACGGATTTTTCAAGGTTCCGCACTTTGGCCTTTTTTTTGACAAGCGCCGAAAGCTTTTCAGGGTCAAACGCCGACATTTTTCCCGCAATCCTCGTCTTTCCGCAGCCCCTGCATTGCTCCACCTGAATTACGGCAGGCAATTCAACAACAGGGTTTTTTTTCAGGAAGCAATCTTCGCACAGGCCCTTTATAAACCTGGCCTTTTCGCTGCCGCAAAGCGGGCAGAAATTTTGGCTCTTCATTTTTTATCACTGAAAAAGACGCCTTTTTCAAAGCCCAGGTAGAACACAGCATTGAGCACGTACTGGTATGTTGCCAATATTGCTACTAGAGCCCTGACAAAAACAAAAGCCGCAAAAGCGATAAGCAGGGAAATAATCTGCTCAGGAGCACCTAAGTATACTACCACAAAACCCAGCAAATAGCTCAGGATGGTTATCAGAAAGAAAATGATGAAGGCTTTTGAAATGTTTCCTTTGTGTTTGGATGAAACCAAAACAGTTTGCTTTAGGATCTTTGAAAAATTTAGTTTCTCCAGAGTGCTGATGGGATAAATCAGGAAGTAGAAGAATACAAACCAAAAGAACATTAGGGCCAATGCAGCAAAGATGGATATCCAAAGCAAAATGCTATCTCGCGAAAAGAGAGCCATTGTAATTAGAATTGCAATCGGACTGATAAAAACAAGAATCAGCCCCAATATTGCCAACAGCGATGAAAAAATAGATCCAAAACGCCGCAAGACGCTTATAAAAGCCGCTCTAAATGAAATTGTCCCCTTTTTGTAGAACTCGTTTACCATTACAGGGTACATTGGGTTTACGATAAAAAAATCAATTGAATTAATCAGCAGCCCGTACAAAGAAATAAACAGCATTGGGATAAAAAGGCTGAGAATTTTGGCTGATTCCGCGGGTGTCGGACTTAAGCTGAACTGGGAAATGTCCAGCTGAATCGCGTAGTAGGGCAGCAAAATGAAAGAGGGCAACAAAAGGAACGCTATAACTATTTTTGGAATGAAGAAGTGCGGGCATTTTTTGAGCAAAGCAAAACTGTCCACCAAGATTCTTTTGAAGCTCATTTAGCATCAGCTTAATCAAATTTTTTTATTCTAGTCTCCGTTCTGCGTTAGCTTAATTCAATTTTTTTGCCGGCTTCAGGCACAAGCGTCTCTATTCCTGTTTCTTCCTCAATCTTCTTCTTGAACACCTTGATTACTTCGGGGTCGCCGTGGACCAAAAGCACCTTCTCAGGGCCCCATTTTGAGATTGCCTTCATCATTTCCTGCTGTGAAGCATGCGCGGAAAAGTCAAACTTTTCCACCTTGCCCTTCACGTCATAGTTGCGGCCGTCAATGTTGATTCTCCCTGTTTCCATCAGGATTCTGCCCGGCGTGCCCTCAACCTGGTAGCCTGTGAGGAAAACATTGCTTTTTTCGTCTTTATAAATGTGCTTGAGGTAGTTCATTGCCGGGCCGCCCTGCAGCATTCCCGCGGTTGTGACTATGACGCCGGGATTGTTCAGCGCCCTTTTCCTGTCCGCATTGTTTTTCACCCATATTGTTTCATCAAGAGCCTTTTTGAGGAACCTGGGGTCCTTCAGGTAGTTTGGAAAGCGCAGCGTTGCACTTGCAACCCTTTGGCCCATGCCGTCAAGGTAAACCGGCGCGTTTATTTTGTATTCGTGCAAAACGTCGATTATCTCCTGGCTTCGCCCAACCGCAAAGGCAGGCACAAGCACAGTTCCGCCGCTATCAAGCGTTGCCCGAACCTCCTCCACAAAAATTTTCTCGCATTCTTTTCTCGGGGGATGGTTTCGGTCGCCGTAAGTCGACTCAATGGCAAGGTAATCAACCTTTCCAACGTCAAGGTCCGCACCCTTGAACAGCCTTGTGTCCTCAACCTTGAAATCACCGGTATAAAGGAAGGACTTTTCCCCGATGGAAAGCTTTGGCATTGCGCTTCCAAGAATATGGCCTGCATCGAAAAACTGCATTGAACAGCTTTTGGTTATGTGCAGCACGCGCCTGTATTCAACGGGAAAGGTGTACCTTGAGATCTCTTCAATCTCGTCTTTTGAAAAAGAAATGCTTTCGCTTTCAAGGCCCGCAATCTTAAGCGTGTCAAACCAGAGGATTTTGCTGAGCTCAAGGGTCGGCTCGGTCATGTAGCTTAAAACATTTGAGTTCACAAACAAGTCTGGCAATGCGCCGCTGTGGTCAAGATGCGCATGGCTTATTACCACGGCGTCAAGGTTTGTTTCCACAGGCAAAGGGTATTCGGAACCTGAGGGGCCAAACTTTACGCCCCTGTCAAGGACAATCTTTTCGCCGAAATCAAGCAGGAAACTGCTTCTTCCAACTTCATTGCACCCGCCAAGGGCTGTAAAATATATCTTAGCCATGAAAATCCTGTTGCCAAAAACCACCGGTTTTAGCCGGCGGCATTATATAGGCGGTTTTTGACGGACGCGAATTCCATTAAACCACCTATTAAAACAAGTGGAATCCGCAATTTGAAAAAGAGCGGGTTCACTCTTTTACAACAATCGCCTTTTCCGGGCAGCTTGCCTCACAGGCCCTGCACTGGATGCAGTCCTGCGGCCTTTTGGCAACGCTTTTTCCGCCCACTATGTCAAAAACGTTCACAGGGCAGACCTGTTTGCAGGTGCCGCAGCCAGTGCACTTTTTCTTGTCGACATACGGTCTTTCAGCCAAAAAAAACACCTCGCCTTACTTTTTTCCATTGATTGCCTTGTTCATTTCCGCCAGCATTTTTTCAATGCCCTTGTCGGACATTCCGTGCGCCCTTGCGCCCTGCTCTATTGTTTCAAAGGCAGCCACATGGCAGCCAATACAATGCAGGCCGTAGCTGAGCATTACCGGCACGGAATCAGGAAAGGTTCCCACAACCTCACCGAGCGTCATTTCCTTGGAAATTTTTCCAGACATATCACAAAAAAAGGGCAAAAAACCTTTTAAATCCCCCTCAACCCAACCTCGCCAAAAAAAGGCTTCAGCAAAACGGCAAAATGCCGCATTTCCTCGGCGGAAAAAGGCCTTGTTCCCTGCAGGGAAACATCAAGCAATGGCACGGAAGAATTGAACTGCTGCAAAAAAAGCCTTTTGCTTCCCTTAAGCCATTCACCCATCTCCAAAAGGTCTTTTTCCCTGTGCAGCAATGGCACAACAGTGCACCTGAACTCGTAATCAATGCCTGAATTCCTTATCAGGGAAATGCTTTGCCCGATCTTCTCCAAATCAACCTTTGTGCCGGCTGCCTTTTCATAGCCTCCCGGGCCTGACTTAACATCCATTGAAACAAAATCAAGAAGGCCTTTGCCAAGAAGGCTTTTAAGCGCCTCGGGCATTGAGCCATTTGTATCGAGCTTTGCAAGAAGGCCAAGCGCCTTCACCTTTTTGAGGAATTCCTCAAGAGGATGCAGCAAGGGCTCGCCGCCGGTAATGCAGATGCCGTCAAGAAAACCCTTTCGCCCGGAAAGAAACTCAAGGGCCTGGGTTTCGCCCATTTCAAAGCCTGTGCCCCTGTCAAAAACAAGGTTTGCATTGTAGCAAAAAGGGCACCTGAAGTTGCATCCTGCAAGAAAAAAAGTGCAGGCAACCTTGCCGGGAAAATCTATCAGCGTTGTTTTTTGGAGGCCTTTGAACGAAAGCAATTTGAACACCTTCCGCGGTTAATACAAACTATATATTTTAAGCACGACGTTAACACCAAGAATATTTTTTGCAAATCTTTATGTAATGCCTGCTTTTTTTGCTTCTTCAATTGCTGCAAAAAAAAGCCTCATTTTTCGCAAAATTTCTGCCTCGTCTTTTCTGCTTATTGCTTTGGTTCTCTGGTGACCAAAAGCTTCAAGTAACTCCTGTTGGGCAATTGTAATGCCTTGCTCATGGAGTTCAGAACGCCACTTCTCATCCATTCCGTTTTTTTCCAAAAAAGTTTTCAAAACCAAATGCCGGTCAGGTTCCCTTTTTCTTTGCTCCAGTTTCCACAAATGCCTGCGCAATGGACTTTCCGGTTCAGGTATTCCGTCTATTTCCATTACCTTGAGCCCAAACGGGTTAATCACGGTTCTAAATTTCCTGTCGCTGATTTCTTTTTCCTTTGCAACAGTTTGCGGTCTTCTAAATGGTTTTCTTCCCGGCTGTTTGTGCATTGGCAGCATAAAAATTTTCCTTAAATAAAATAGGGCATGCGATTTTATATTTTGAATGAAATTGCTGCAGGAAAATATTTAAGGGCAACAGCAATTGGAAAAAGCCACCAGGAAAATGGCGGGCGTTATTCGCATTTCCCAAGGGCTTTTTTTATGTCATAGGTCTTTCTTTCAGAAAATTCTTCCTGCTTGCCGGCATTCCAGTTCTGGACAGGCCTCAAATAGCCCACAACCCTGCTGTAGACTTCACACGTGGCATTGCACTTCGGCATTTTTCTCAGCCTCCTTTTCCTTAATCTCAACAGGGCAAGTCTCGTGCCTGCCACTGATATAACCGTGCACAGGGCAAATGCTGAACGTGGGCGTAATGGTATAATAAGGCAACCTGAAGCCATAGGCAATCTTTTTCACAAGCCTTGCGCAGGCCTCACCTGATTCCATTGCCTCGCCGAGGAAACCGTGCAGCACTGTTCCGCCTGTGTACCTGCACTGCAATTCATCCTGGTGCTGCAAAACCTCAAAAAGGTCATCGCTGTAATTAACAGGCAGCTGCGTTGAATTGGTGTAATAGGGCACCTTTGTGCCGGCTGTCTTGATGTCAGGATAATTGAGCCTGTCAATCTTTGCAAGCCTGTAGCTTGCGCCTTCGCCGGGAGTTGCCTCCAAATTAAAGATATGCCCTGTTTCTTTCTGGAACTCGGTAAGCCTTTCCCTGAAAAAGTCAAGGGTTTTCAATGTAAAGCTTCTGCCCTCATTTGTTGCAATCGTTTTATCCATAAAGTTAAGCAGGCATTCGTTCATTCCAATCAGGCCAATGGTTGAAAAATGATGATCAAGCGTGCCGAGATAATGATTGCTCCAGGGCAGCAGGCCGTTCCCCATGTTCCGCCCTACCTCCTTTCTCTTTATCTCAAGGCTTTCCTTTGCAAGGTAAAGCAGGTTGTCAAGCCTTTCGAAAAAGTCGTTTTCATCGCGGCTCAGGAAACCAAGCTTTGGCATGTTTATTGTTACAACGCCAATGCTGCCGGTTTTTTCCCCTGAACCGAAAAGGCCGCCTGTCTTTGACTTAAGCTCCTTCAAATTCAGCTGAAGCCTGCAACACATTGAACGCACATCGCTCGGCTTCAGGCTGCTGTTCACAAAATTCTGGAAATAGGGAATGCCGTACTTTGCGGTCATTTCAAAGAGGGCTTGTGCGTTCTCCGAATCCCAGTCAAACTCTTTTGTCACATTATAGGTTGGAATCGGAAAGGTAAAAACCCTGTTGTTCGCGTCGCCGTCAAGCATCACCTCGACAAAAGCCCGGTTAATCAGGTCCATTTCGCCCTGAAAATCGGCATAAACGTCATTCTCGGATTCCTTTCCGCCAAGCACAACAGGCAAATCCTTCATGTCGTCAGGAACAGTCCAGTCCATTGTGAGATTTGTGAAAGGAACCTGGTTCCCCCACCTGCTGGTTGCGTTGATTGCAAAAATGAATTCCTGCATGCACTGCTTTACCCTCTTGTAGTCAAGATTGTCATTCTTCACAAGCGGCGCAAAATAAGTGTCAAAAGAGCTGAAGGCCTGCGCCCCGGCCCACTCGTTCTGCAAAGTGCCCATAAAATTCACAATCTGCCCCAAAGCGGCATTGAAGTGCTTTGCCGGCTTTGCGGAAATTCTCCCCGGAATGCCCCCAAAGCCAATCTCAAGCAGCTGCCTCAATGACCAGCCCGCACAATAACCGGAGAAAACGCCGTTGCCCAAATCATGGATGTGAAAGTCGGCTGACCTGTGCGCGCCGGATATCTCCGAAGGGTAAATGTTTCTCAGGGTATATTCCGCAATCACCGCGGCACTAACATGCGCCTGCAGCCCGGATAAGGAATAAGAGGCATTGCTGTTCTCAGAAACGCGCCAGTCAGAAATCTGGACATAATCGTCGACAATCTTGTTTATCCTGTCAAGGAATGCCTTGCTGTTGCGCAATTCCGCGCGCTTTTGCCTGTAAAGAATATAAGCCTTCGCGGTTTTTGCATGCCCTGCCTCAATAAGCTCCTTTTCAATCGCATCCTGAATGTCCTCAACAGCCGGCGCATTGGTGCCAAAATGCATTTTCAGCCTGTGCACAACCTTTGCCGTGACTTCCTCCGCAATCTTCCTGTCCTGGCCGCCAACAGCCTTTGCCGCGGCGAAAATCGCATCCTCAATCCTCTTCTCGCTGAAGGGCACAAGGGAACCGTCCCTTTTAACCACGTTTTCCAGAAATTTCTTTACCATTGCAATCAAATCCACAGATTGTAAAATTTGCCCTGCCAAATTCTTAGGAATGCAAACTCGGCAAGATAGATAAATGGCAGAATCCTATATAAACAATGATTATAGTAAAGTTTACATTAGTTAAGCGAATTTTTTGCCTGCCAAAAATTCGCTTTGTTAACCACATTGCCTGTTTTTTCCAAAGCAAGTTCGGTTTTTAAAATCCGCAAGGAAAGCGCCATTCAGATTCCTTTCATAAACATGAGAATATATTTCCGAGGATAATTTTATTGCAATGCTTAGTGCCTTGAAAAAAATAATTTGCATTTGCAGTGCCCGTCTTTTGCTATCTCGCCAAGGTGGAAGGCACAGGGGCAGATGTTTTTTGCATCCTCTTTTTTGTTTCCAGTGAGCGCCCTGCAGGGGCAGTAAGCATACCCTTTTTCCTTTTCATTGCGCGCAAGCGCGGAAACAACCAAGGCAAGAACCTTTTCATCGCTGTTCAGGGCAAAACCCTTTATTTTTGCGTACTTGGCACTTCTTTCAAGCACATTTTTTTCCAAGGAATCATCCATAAAAACCGCCTTTACAGCTTTATATTTTCAAAGCAAGCCTTATTGCCTGCTCGTCAAAGCCCCTGATTATTTTTCCGTCAATGTCTATTACGGGAACGCCTGTCTGCCCGCTTTTTTGAATCATTTCCATAAGGCCGGCATGGTCAGAGCTCACGTCAATGTGCCTGAATGCAACCTTGTTTTTCTTCAGAAAATCTTCGGCCATTGCGCAAAAAGGGCAGGTCTGCGTGCTGTAAACTGTCACCTTTGGCATTTATAATCAACTCCCGCACATTATTTGAAAAAAATATTATTTATATAATAAGATGGAAAAGAATAAAAAAGAAAAAGTAGAAAAAGCCGGTATTACTGCTTGGCTTCTTCTATAAGCTTGTCTATTACAGCCCTTAGAGCAGCTTCCTCTTTGACAAGGTCTGCCAAGCTCTGCTCGCTTGTAGGGCTTGCAGTGTCACCCTGGCCTTCAAAGCCGTTTCCAGTCCTGTAATACCTGCCGCCCAACACAAAGACAGGGATGCTTCCGCTAGGATTGAATTGCGCGTAGACAGCCATCTCTGTTTCCGGAACCGCTGTTTCAACGGCTTCTGTCAGGGTGTCGTCCTTTGTGTCAATTTCCCAGTGGTATGCCACAATCTTGCCTGCATCAGCATATTCCTTGGCAACCCTGTCAAAGGTTGGCTTTACCCAAATGCAGTGCGGGCACCAGGTTGTCGAAAAAAGCCTTATTACCGGCTTTCCGTCCTGCAATTCCACTTCATAGCCTGAATCTGTGAATGTTTCAAGCTGCCCTACCACGGGTGGCTCTGCTGCCTGCTGCTGTTGTGCAGGCTGCTGAACCTCAGGAATAGGCTCGTCAAGCATCATTGGTTGGTTTCCAACTATCGCAAGGCCGTCCTTTGTAAGGTAAACTACACTATCTTGCGCTTCACCGTCTTTTGAGAGCGTAAAATTGACATTGTAAAAACTGTCGTTGTAAGACTCTATTGATTTGACTTCAACCTCAAGCCCCTGTGAGTCCACTGCCTTCTGTATGTAGCCCTGCACTTTTACCTGCAATGCAGCCATATCAACAGTGTCAGTACCATTTCCACCGTCAGCTGAAGGCAATGAAACAAGGCCTACTCCAAGGCCTGGCAGTGCAACCTGCCCGATTAGTATTCCTATTACCAGGCTTGCAACAGCCAAAGCGGCAATTTTTGCGTTCAAAATGCCTGTAAGAGAATTCGCCTTTTTTTCGTCTACTTCTTCATCCCCTTCGGGAAAATCTTCAGAGGGACTATCGTCTTCCTCGTCATTGTCCTGCCCTGCGGCATCTTTTTCACTAGCCATATAATAAAATTGCAACCAAAAGGATTAAAAAGCTTGTTTTATGCAAAGCCGAAAAATCAGCCCTTGACGAAAATAAGGTCTTTTTCAGAATCAAATTGCTTCAAGGGTGAAAAAAGTTTCTTTGCGAGCGCAAAGTTTTTTGCCCTCTTGAAAAACGAAATTGCAATGCAGGCATTTGGCTTTGAAACGCGCAAAATCTCCTTTTTGGCCATTGCCAAATCGGCATGGTGCAAGGCAGTAATGCTTACAACAGAGTCAAAGCACGCGTTTTTGAATGGCAATTGTTCCGCCCTTGCCACGACCTTAAGGCCCGCATAATTGCAAAGCATTTCCTTTGAAGGGTCCAAAGCAATGCACTCGGCTTTATCCTGGAACAACAGGGTGGTTTTCCCTGTGCCGGCCCCAATGTCCAAGAGAAGGCCTTTAAGGGGGCAATTCCCCATAATCAAAGCGGCCTTTTCCGCCTGCTCTTCAAAATGCAGCGCATCATAGCCCTTGCTTATTTCGCCATAATAGCCCATGCCAAAGAAAACATGCAGGGCAAAGCCTAAAAAGGAAAACTGCTTGCAGGAAAACAAAGCATTTTACTAGGGGCATGAGTTTTGCGCAGTAACCATTCAAAGCATTATTATTCCAGGCAAAAAATAGGCGGGCAATTCGGCTAAGTATACATTATACTATCACGGATTTTGAATTTTTTCCTTAGCGGGGCAAATGTTCGACTAAATTGATTCCATGTTTCTCCTGTAATTTTTATGTGGTCAAGGTCTGCCACAACAAGCCTTCCAACCCCTGTTTTTTGGTCTTGCACAATATAAAAAGTTCTTTCTTCGCCCTCATGCTGCCCGCCAGTTTGGCCTTTAATGTGCCTGTCCAGGCTTAATAATTCATCTGCTTCTAAATCCAGTAAACGATTTTTATACAGTCTAAACTGTTGTTCCAGTTCCGCTCCGTTCTTCAGCCTGGAAAAGTCAAAGTTGAATGCTTCAAACAGTTTGTTTCCACCGGCTTTAAGATTTTCACTTATTATAACTAATTTTCCGGCATATGGAATTGCAGAATGCATGACAACAGGAAAACCTTGCCGCCTAAGAAACAATGCTGTTGCTTCTGTTTCAATTGGTTTCCGTTTATCAAACCAAATTAAATGGTGGTTTGCAGGTCGTTCAGGATTTAAAAAGAGTTTAGCAACAATAGGCATTGCTTTTGCCCCTATTTTTGCTTGCCCCAAATCAACAACCAATTGCGCGCCCCCAACACCCAAAATTCTGGAATCACCTTTTGAAATCCGGGCTTCTAAACCAATCCCTGTTGGCTCCAATATTGTTGCCAACCTGCGCCGAACAAAAGCCCCGATAGCATTCAAAGAAGCCGTTTTCCTTTTTCTACTTGCACGCTCTTTTCCCACACGCCTTATAGTAAGCCTTCTTCTCTTTGGATTCGGCATACAAAGAATGGGGATTAGAAGATTAAATAACTTTCTTAGTTTATGGGTGTTCAGGCCCTGTTGGCAAGATTGACTTTACAGGCAATGCACAGGGCATACATTTAAAATAAGTATGAAAAGTATGATTATTCGACAAGAGGTGTTTTTTGGTGATGCAGGATAAGCTCAAGTGCCATGGCAGCACAACTGTTGGGGAAAGGGGCCAGATTGTCCTTCCCGCTGAATTGAGGAAAGAATTTGGCATAAAGCCCGGAGACAAGCTGATTGTGCTGGCCGGCGAGCACGGCGACTTCCAGAGCACGGTGCTGATGAAGTCAGAGGCTGTGACAAAAATGCTGGAGCATTTCACGGAAATGGGAAAGCTGCTGCAGGAAGGCAGCAGGGGCCTGGAAGGACTGCAGAAAGAGGGCCTTAGGAAAATGCAGGAATTCGGGATAGGCATAGGCGTAGAAGCGAAAAAATCCGGCGTAAGAAAGAAAAAGTTAATCTAATTGGTTATATGAAAAAATGGGGCTTGATGGAATGGAAAAGGAAGCGGTTATAAGGGTTGAAGACGTGAAAAAGGTCTATGATATGGGCAAGGTCCAGGTAAGGGCATTGGACGGCGTCAGCCTTTCTGTCCGCAATGGTGAGTTCCTTTCAATAATGGGCCCTAGCGGTTCGGGAAAGACAACTCTTTTGGACGTGCTCAGCGCGCTCTTGAGGCCCACGAGCGGAGAGGTCTATATCAAGGGAAAGCCCATAAGCAAAATGAATGACGATCAGCTTGCGCAGATAAGGGGCAAAACCATCGGCTTTGTTTTCCAGACATTCAACCTTATTCCCAGAATGAGCGCTTTGGAGAACGTGATGCTTCCGCTGTGGTTTGCCGGAGAGCCTCTTGAGCAGAGGCAGGAAAAGGCCGAAAGGATATTGGAGGAGGTTGGCTTGGGTGACAGAATGCACCACAAGCCAAACGAGCTTTCAGGCGGCCAAAGGCAAAGGGTTGCGATTGCAAGGGCACTTGCTGTTGAACCTGATGTCATTGTTGCCGATGAGCCGACAGGAAACCTTGACACGGCTTCCGGAAACCAGATCCTTGAAATAATAAGGGAACTGAACGAAAAAAAGGGCAAGACTGTCTTGATGGTTACGCACGAGCCAGATGTTGCGAAGCTTGCCCAGGAAACATTGTTTTTGATTGACGGAAAAATCGTCAGGAAGGAAAAAAACGAGAGGAGGAGCAAAAAATGAGCAAAAAAATTCTGATGGCAGTGCTGCTTATGCTCTTGCTTGCAGCGCCCGCTTTTGCGGGAGACCTGAAAGCAAACAGCCTAAGCTATGAGCCTGCGCCTGTTGCACCAAGCAGCGCAATAACGATTTGGGTGCAGATAAAAAACGATTCGGGTTACGATGCCGAAGATTCGATAATAAGAATGGAGGTGGAATTCCCGTTCAGCCTTCAGCCAGGGGAAGAAGCCGAAAAAAGCCTGGGGCTGATAAAGGCATATGCGACAACAACTGTAGAATACAAGCTTCTGGTTGACGCAAAAGCCGTTGATGGCCTGTATGGCATCAAAGTGATGGTTGGCGAGCAGCAGCCCACAAAACAGGCGATTTTTTCAGTAAAAGTGCTGAGCGGTACGCCAAAGCTTGAGATAGTTGAAAGCGACGTGTACATGTTTTCTCCCGGCCAGGTCGGCCCGGTAAACTTTACTGTGCAGAACATAGGCGGCAGCATAGCGAAAGACATCACGCTCAAGATAAACCCGGAAAGGACAGTAACCTCAACAGGCGTTGTCGTTGAAAGGGAAATAGTTTCGCTTGGAGCGGCGGCAAAATACATAGCTAGCCTTGACCATAACGAAAAGGCGACCGTAAACCTGACACTTGCCGTGAACCAGGGCACAGCCCTGAAAAACTACTCAGTGCCTGTAACGCTGGAATACTTTGACCAGAACGGCACGGCAAAAACCCAGACGGCATACCTTGGAATAAAGGTAACTGCTGACGCACAGGTTGACGCGGTCATAAACAGCGTTAACCCGAAAGCTTTCCCCGGAGGCACAAGCGAAATTGTCATTGACATGTTCAACGTAGGCCTTGCCGACGCAAAATACGTTGTTGTGGAGATTTCAGGGGAACACGCGAGCATTGAAGAGCCAAAGCAATTCATAGGGACACTGGAAGCGGACGACTTTGACTCGTTCAAAACCAATGTTTCGTTTGACCCTGCAACACCCTTGGGCGAGCTTCCAATGACCCTGAAGGTGTACTACAAGAACGACGAT
This sequence comes from archaeon, assembly GCA_041645325.1. Taxonomy (GTDB): domain Archaea; phylum Iainarchaeota; class Iainarchaeia; order Iainarchaeales; genus JAFCCL01. Next base: position 76,119 of record JBAZQI010000001.1, on the reverse strand, counting down.
CTGGAAGAGCAGGTCACAACAAAACAGCTTTCCGTGAACATATTGAGCCCGGGAGCGGCAACTGATATGACAGGGGGCGCGCTGATGATTTTCATCGGCCTCATTTCCCTTGCACTGGAGCTCATAGGCCTCTATGTAGTGGCAAGGTGGGCATACCCAAGGGCAAAGGTGCTCGTGGGAAAAGCCAGAAAGAAGAAATGAAAGGGGAAAAACTCCTCCTCTTTCCCTTTCCTTTCCTTCAAAAAGCCTTTTGTGCTGCAGCACAAAAGCCTTGGGAAAAACCTTGGGAAAAATGCTTGGGAAAAAGCTTTTCGCCAGCCTTTTGTTAAAAGGCTGCTTGGGAAAAGCCTTGGGAAAAAAATGCTTAGCAAAAAAAGTGGCAATATATAAACGGCATATGCCACAAAAGCGGGCGCTTGCATATGGAGATTGACGCAGAACTTTTTTCAATTGCTTTCCGCAACCTCAAAATGCACAAGCTCCGCTCTTTCCTTACCCTTCTTGGCATAATTATCGGCATTGCCGCAATTGTTGCCCTTGTTTCAATAGGCGAAGGCCTCAACCAGGCAGTGGCACAGGAATTTGAAAAAATGGGGCTTGACACGCTTGTCGTGGAGCCCGGAAGCGGCACCGGAATGACCTCAATGATAAGCCGCACGCTCAAGGAAGAAGACATAAGCCTGATTGAGGGAATTCCCGGCGTGGAACACGTAATGGGCTTCTATGAAACAGCGGCAGTCGTGGAATTCGGGGGCAAACAGGCATCGGTTTTCATAATAGGGGCAACCCCTGCAGACAGGCCATTCCTTGAAAAAGCAGGCTATCTGGACCTTGTGAAAGGCAGGAACCTTGAATCAAACGACAAATATGCGGTAATAATTTCCGAAAGCTTTGCGACGGAAGGATTTGAAGGTGAAACGCTGAGAGTAAGGGACCAGCTTGAAATAAACGGGCAAAAATTCAAGGTGGCGGGGATTACAAAGGACATGAGCGGGGTAATGGGCAGCATGGGAATGGCAAACATGATTTGGCTGCCGAAAGAAACCGTGCAGGATTTTTTTGGGGAAGAAAAGCCAACAGAAATAATGGTGAAGGTTACCGACAGGGAAATTGCCGACGAGGTCGCTGACAAGATAACGGAAAGGCTGAAGAGGGCGCACGGCGAAGAAGACTTTTATGTCATGACAACGGAAAACATCATGGAGAGCGCCGGCGTTGTGCTTGCACTAATCCAGACCGTGCTTGTAGCGCTTGCGGGAATCAGCCTCATAGTCGGAGGCATCGGAATAATGAACACAATGCTCATGTCTGTGCTTGAAAGGACAAAAGAAATAGGGATAATGAAGGCTGTGGGCGCAACGAACGGCAGGGTTTTGTCAATCTTCCTGGCGGAATCCGCCCTGATAGGCGCCTTCGGTGGCGTGGCCGGCACAATACTCGGGCTTTTGCTTGCAACGCTTGTAGCTGTTGTGGCAACCCTTTCCGGGTTTGCGCTGCCTGTAGGCATAAACATCGCCGCAATAATCGGCGCCGTTGCCTTCGCAATGGCTGTGGGAATGGCTTCAGGATACCTGCCTGCAAGAAGGGCTGCCCTGCTTGAACCGGTGCAGGCACTGAGGTACGGGACGTGAAAAAAATGGCTTTTGTTGACGCCGAATTGTTCAGGGTTGCATTCAAAAACCTCAAGGGCAGGCAGCTCCGCTCTTTTCTCACAATTCTTGGCATAGTCATAGGAATTGCGGCGATAGTTGCGCTTATTTCAATAGGCGAGGGCCTCAACCAGTCCGTTTCAGAACAGTTTGAATCGCTTGGAACCGACACTTTAATGGTGCTGCCAGGCGGCGGCCTCATGGAAAGCGTTTTTGCAAAATTAAGCGATGACGACGTTGACACAATTGAACAGGTAAAAGGGGTTGACTTTGCCGCGGCAATTTATGTGACAACGCCGCAGGTTGAATTCAGGGGGGAAAAGCAAAGCGTAATGGCAATAGGCATTGACGTTGACAAAATAGACAAGCTTGGATTCATAGGAATTGCCGAGGTTGAAGAAGGCAGGATGCTGACAAAGAACGACACCACCTCGGTTATCCTGGGCGACAAGTTTGCCTCAAAGGTGATGAAAAAAGAAATCGGCCTCAGGCAAACAATAGAAATAGAGGGAAAAAAATTCAGGGTTGCCGGCATTCTCAAAGAGGCAAAAAACACCTTTGGCGCAATGTTCAACACAGCAATTATGATGAACAGCGACCAGCTCAAAGACCTAAGCACGGAGGAAATAACGCCGCTGAGAATAATCGTGAAGGCACTGCCCGGCGAAGACATGGACGAACTTAAGCAAAGGATAAGCGACAAGCTGGAAAAAGAGCACAATAAAAAAGACTTCCAATTAATGGACATGAGCCAGGTTTCCGACATAGCAGAAAGCATTGTAGGCATGATAAGCCTAGTGCTCATAGGAATTGCAGGCATTTCCCTTCTGGTCGGCGGCATCGGAATAATGAACACAATGCTGATGTCTGTCATGGAAAGAACGCAGGAAATCGGGGTAATGAAGGCAATAGGCGCAACAACCCAGCGCATAATAAGCATTTTTGTGGTTGAAGCAGGAATGATAGGATTGGGAGGGGGCATTATAGGCCTGCTTCTCGGAATAGGAACAGCAAACCTAGTCTCAATCATTGCAGAAGCCTCAAACCTCCCCCTGACAGCGGTTGTATCACCAAGCCTCATTGTCGGAGCATTGGCATTCAGCATGGCAATAGGCATGACTGCAGGCGTCTACCCGGCAAAAAGAGCAGCAAGCATAGACCCGGTAGAAGCACTGAGGTATGAATAGGCGATTTATTTCGCTTGGCGGCGGATTCACACATTCTTCAATGACAGTAAACCTCTCACTCGAAGACTACCCGCACGCAGTGAACCACCCCCGCTAAACTTAAGAAAATTGTTGAAACTAAAGGAGTGAGTTATGCCAAGTAGCGATTTCTGTGAAGGGTTAAATTTTATTTTTCGCTTTTCTTTTCCATTCTTATCGGCAAAATGCCCGCAATGCTGTCAATCACGTTAACCAATTGCTGGCCCTGCGGAATGACAATTTTGGTATTGTTTTTCAGCGTGCTTTCCACTGTTTCCAGTTTTTTCAACACCTGCGCGTTTCCCTTGAAATATTTTTGTGCGGATTCGTTCACCAGCTTTATCTGATATGCTTTTGCGGCAGCCTCAATTTGCACTGCCTGTGCGTTTCCCTCAGCAATCTTCACTGTCGCCATTCTTTCTCCGTCGGCGCGAGTCTGCTGGGCAATTGCAAAGTCTTTTGCTGCAATCTTTTCGTTTTCCGCAACCACAATCTGGTTCATTGTAGTCTGTACTGCGGCAGGAGGAGTAACTTCCTTCAATTCGGCACGGACAATCTCAACACCCCATTTGGAGGCTTCCTTTTCCAACGCAGTGCCAAGCTTTTCGTTTATGACATTTCTTGCGCTGTTAACCTCTTTCAAGGTCATTGAACCGATTACATTGCGCAATGTAGTCCTTGCCAATGCGACAATCTGATAGTCAACCTTGTTAACATTGTACTGGCTTTTTTTAACATTTTCCTCGTCTGACAAAATCTTGTAATAAACCTGCGCGTCAACCATTGCATTAAGGTTATCGCCAGTAATGACTTCCTGCTGTTCCAATTCTGTTATCTGTTCGGTAATGTTTACCGGGTACAGCCTGTCAATAAACGGCAGAATAAAATTTATTCCCGGAGTAGCAAAACAGTGGTATTTTCCAAACCTTTCAACAATCGCCCTGCCTGTCGGCCTGACAATCCTAATGCTCAAGGCACCCAGAATAATCAGTAAAACTGCCAGGATTACCGGTTCAATTACCCCAACCATAATTTTGTCCCCACAATAAAATTTGCAATATAACTTCTTTTAAATAGAAGCTTGAATGCCACGCCTGCTGAAGGCATAGGTGCGGAGATTCAAAAAAACTGCCAGTCATGAGAAAAATAATTTTCGGCATAATCCCTTCACTATACCTTTTCATATTTCTTGCATTGAGCAATAAAGGCTATGTGTCAAGTAAACCTTCTGGTTTAACTTTTTTAAACCATGGATATAATAGCCCGAAAGCCGCGTTTCTTTTTGCGGGCAACCAAGAAATTGTGAGCCTGCTCGCGGCAGGGCGCTCGCCTGGCTTTGCGCCCGAGCACCCTGCCTTCAAACAAAAAAGGGGTTTGGGTGGCTGGCACAACTGTAAAGGAGGCGGCAATGCTCCGCATTCTTGCGCAAAAGGTTCCGGAAGCCGGGCCAAGCCATGTAATGGCATTGCTCTGCATTCTGCGCGAAAAAAACTGCTACTTTTCTTTGGAGGACATTGAAAAAAACACGCTTATCAGGAACGGCAAGCTGAAAAAAATAATGGACGCGTTTTCAAAAAACTGCATTGTGGAGAAAGACGGCTGCCTTTACCGCAGACCAGAATCCGAAAAAATTGCCGAAATAATCTGAAGCATGAGCATTCTGTTTAAGGAATGGAAACGCGAAGCTTGAATTTGGAAATGCCTGGTCATTCCTTATAAATGAATTCCGCTGTCTTTTTGCAACCCTTTCACTCTTACCCCTGCCGACAAGCCAGGACACGCCAGAAAAACCAAAAAGGCCAAAAAAACAAATGCCCTAAGGGGGGGTTCCCAAACCCAAATCAATGCAATTTTTGGCTTTGAGTTTTCGCTCCGCTTCTGTTAAAAATACTTATTGATTCTCTTCTCAACTGCTCTGCAAGAAGCTGATTTTCCGTTATGAGCACGGTAATTTTGGCGTCTTTTCCCAGGATTTCGATGAAAACGTTGAATATGTCAAGTTGGTCCGCTTTTTTTATTTTTTCGTACTGGGCATTGAAATTCTTTCTGAAATCATAGGGAAAGAAAACCTGCGCAATGTAATCGCCTTCAACAACCAAGTCAGCGTTGCCCGGCGGCTTAGTGCCAGTTACGCACTTTTTCCCCAGCTTTTCAAGCAGCGTGACAAACCACTTGTCCAGAAAAGTGCCGCCCTCCACGATGCAATAATGAAGCGTTCTCTTCAGCCCCTTCCGAACAGCAACATAATCCTCGTCCGACAAGCCTATTGTCGGCCAAGTGTGCTGCATCAGACAAAGCGAAGGCCTGTTTTCAGGATTGAAATCTCCGTTTAGAAATTTGTAAACAAAGAACCGCCCCATCTGATTGTAGTTGTTAAAAGTAAGATTAATCACTTTCCCCCCTACAATATGGGTTTTGTCCACCGAGTTGTACTTCGAATCCAATTCATTGACAATCTTTTTTAAGTTGTCAATCCAGCTAGCATCGAGCCGGTACTTGCCGCTGTCAACGCGCAACACACCCTCAAAAACCAGCTGCTTCAAAACCTTGTGAACTGCCTGGTAAGAAACAGTCTTGTTCAAAGCCCTGCAAACCCTGTTAAAAACCTCCTTCGCGGAAAGAGGCCACTCCTCACCGAGAATACTCACAATGCGGTCCCTTACACCAGAACTGCTTGCACCAACTCAGGCAAAGAAAAATTAATCGACATAAACAGATATATTTAACAGAAAAGAAATCGTTAAAAAATACGAAGTTCAATAATTAGCTACTGTAGAGAGGCTATAATTTAGAGGAATTGAAGAAAACAAAATAAGCTATAAAGGGCGATTTAATGTTGGTGCATCTCTTATTTGAATTTTTTTGGATTGGCGCCTTTTTGCTGGCATTTGTTTTTTTCTCAAGAAAAAAAGGCGTAAAAACTGCGCTCTTATTTATGGTGCCAGCTGCTATGTGGGGGTGGCTGATAGAATTTTTCTCGATTTTTATTTTTCATAGATATTACTATGCAGCAACGTATACAATCTATGCACTTGGTGTTCCGCTCTATGTACCGTTAGCATGGGCCACAGTTATATTTGTTGGTTACTATATAATAACAAGCAAGTTCCATATCAAAAATCTTGTTAAAATAGAAACAATGACTGCCACAACAGCAACATTATTTGATATTATAATGCTTGAGCCCCTTGCGTTTGCATACAAATTTTGGCTATGGACACCAGAATCAATATGGTTTGGAGCACCACTCGTAAACTTTATCGGCTGGATATTTGCAATAAGCCTCTTCGTATTCGCCTACAAATTTGCAACCGAAAAAGTAAAAGGATGGAAACAACAAGTCGTCGTCCTAGGCGGGCTAGTAGGGGTAAACCTGATCGTTTTAGAAACCATAGTCTACATATGGTTAGAAGCGCTGAAGATAACTATTTAGGTTATTTCCAACAAAATAAGAGTTAATTCAAGGATTATTATAAGAATTATTGTTCTTCCAAACACATTATTTTTAGTAAACAAAATAGTTTTCCTTCTGAGAATGTTTATATTTAGAATCAATAGAGGGAAAAAAATCAAAATAAAGAGATATTCTGAACGTAAAATTTTTTGACTGACCAAAAAAATCAAAAAGCCAAATGAAAAGGTCAAGAAAAGAAATACAAAGCCGATACTTTGATTATATCCTAACCTAACAGGAAAGGTGTTAGCCTTGTTGCAAGAGTCTCCCAGCATATCCATAAAATCTTTTGAGATAGCCAAACTTAAACCAAAAAAGAACAAGAAAAAAATTATAGAGAGGGGAATTTCTTCCAATGGATAAAGAGCCCATCCAGCCAATGGACATAGGACGGCATAGAAAAAGGTTACACTAAGAGTTCCAAAAAAGAATCGTTTCTTTAAATCTAAACCAGGATAAGAATATGCTATTGTAAGAAGCGTTGAAATAAAAATGATTACAAAAAAAACCAGGTTAATAAGAAACGCAGAAAACAAAGCAACAAAATATAGCAAAGCGGCGAACAACAAAGCTTCTCTCTCAGTGATTTTCTTAGATGGAATTGGCCTATAAGGTTTGTTAATTCGGTCTATCTCTTTATCCGCGATTGCATTAAAAGAGTTGAAACCACCTACAATACAAGAAAGAGAAAAAGCTGCAATCCAAAAACGCCAATCAGGCAAAGAACTAATTGAAAAAACGGCACCTACTAGAAGACTGGTAAGTGCCATTGGAATGTACTGTGGAACGATAAGATGGAAAAAATGTGAAATTTTTGACATCAAACCACTCAATCAAGATTCAGAGACCACTACATTTCGCTCTCAAACAAAAACTCACAGAAAGAATCGCCCTTGGATTTACATTTGACTTCAGTAACCTTCATTGGCATACCCAACGCAATTGAACTACCGCCTGCCATAAAACCTTCCATAAAAAAATCGATTGATTTACCATACGGTCCTAACATTTCAGCTACAGAAGAGTTTTTTACAATCACAAGAGCAGACCCTTTTTTAGCATCTAACCTCTTTAACTCTAGTTCACCCCACCCCGCCATTGTGACAATATTCAACTCCCACTCAATTATTTCCCGGGGGGTTTTCATACGATATCTTTCCACAAACTTATTACAGAAATCTCGCCCCCCTTCATAGCCTCCTTGGTAAATTTTCTTTCTCGCTTCTTCATAACCAAAAGTGTCTATAAGTATTTTCTCTAAGTAAGCAATGACAGAAACAGGGATAACATTTACTGGCACTTCAAGTAATTTTATGTGACCTTTTTCTAAAGAGAGTTGTCTTGCAAGTAACAATTTTTTCACTACGTCAAACATTTTTTACGCTTCCTTCATCATTTCGTGTATTATTCTGATTTTTTCCATTTCCATTGACCGTGCTGTTATAGTGCTTGGCCCTAGGTGCTTGGTTCTGATTTTGCCTTTTTTCGAGTTGCTGTAGGTAGTAGCTGATTTTTGCTCGAACGAAAATCAGCAGTCATTGTATGTAATATATGTGAAAGTAATATAACTGCTTTTTGCCACATATGTGAGAAATAGGTTAGAATTTGGTTTTTTCTTCTTCCACAATTTCTATTCCTTTGCTAGTGATGTTGTAGGGTATTACGTCTTTGCCATAGTCTGAGTATCTCATTTTTCTTATTTCCATACTTCTGTAGTCACTTGCCCCGATTTCTATGTAGTGCAGTATGATTACCCCATCCGTTATGAATTCTGATATTCCGTCCGCGCTTAGGCGTTTTGCCTCTTCGTAGAGTTCAGATGTGAGAATCGTGGTAAGCTTGTATTTTTTTAGTTCTGCTATTAATTTGTATAGTATGCTTTTTGCGATTATTTGCTCCGTTCTTGGTATAGGCGAAACTGATTCAAGGACTTGAACCAAGGAGAATGCACTGTCTTCACTCATGCCACCAATGATGAGGGAATCAGTCAAAGTGGTCATGCTGTCAATTACAATGCGTTTGGGTTTGAATTCTTTAATAGTTAAATCAACTTGCTGCAGGAAATTGTCTCCGTGCGTGATGTCAAAGAAAATAATTTTCAGAAGGTTTTTTTCCTCAAGCCTTTTCAGGTCCCAGCCAAAACTACTTGCCTGCTTTTGCAACTCTCCTTCAGTCTGCTCTGTACTAATGTAAAGCGCTTTTTCCCCAAAGGCAGTTACACCATTGACTAGGAACTGCAAGCAAAGGGTGCTCTTTCCGGTTCCTGCACCGCCACTAACCAGCACAATGTTTCCTTGCGGAATCCCGCCCATCAGCGCTTTATCAAGGCCTTGAATCCCAAACTTTGTTCTTTCGATGTCAACCAAAATAAAACATCCTTATTGGTATTATAAAACGCCGCTTGTATATAAATTTTTCTTATAAAGTAAAAATGGCATCATAGACCTATTTGGGGGTTAGGCCTGCGCTTTTGAAGTGTTTTAGGACATCTGCCCTCAGCTGCCTTGCCAATTCGCAGTCTTTGAATATAATCACCTTTATTTTGCCTTTGTTTTCAAAGTATTCTTTGTAAAAATTTGAGGTAAAGCCCTCTAAGCCGTGAACTTCTTTACAAACTTTTTCAACTATTCTCTTTTGCTTTTCTGAGAAGAAAATCTGGTGAATCCAGTCCCTGTAGACTATTAGGTCGTAATTTTCAGAGTAATTTATGCCTGTAACAACTTTCCAGCCAAGCTTTCTGTAAATCGGAGCAAGCAATTTGTCAATAGGAGAATTGCCCTCGCAAACAATGTAACTCTTTCCACCCGAACCCAGCTTTCTCAAGAGCGCATAATCGCGCTTGCTGATGCTGAGAATCCAATAAAAGTGCTTTTGGCAGGTTACGCAAATTCCGCCTGGTTCTAACTCTCTTTCCTTTACGAATTCTTCCAGCATATGTGTGCTAAAGTCATTGTAAGAATCAAAAGAAAGACAAACAGCCTCCTTTGCCTCAACTTTCTTGTCAGATCTAATCAGATCTCTGTCCATTCGCTCTAGAAAAGATTTTGCATTCAAAATCCAGTTCCTATTAATCAGGTATTTACGGCCATCTTTAACTATAATAGAATCTTTTTCCAATTCCTTCAGCTTCTTGTGAACAGCCTGATAAGAAGCTCCGAAACCATCTCTTCTCAAGGTAGAATAGATTTCCTTGGCTGACAAGGGAAACCTTTGGCTCAAAGCAAGAATAATGAAATCTTCAGTGGAAGCAGGATTAGCAGCAACAATCGAAAAAGACAATGCCATGATAAGAGTAATTGCATGGAAATTATTTAAAAAGGAGGGGGAATTGGATTAAATTTTGCTTTTGCAATCCATGAGTGTTTTGAATAGTTCTATTTCTTTTGTTGCAATATCCTGTTCGGCTGAAGGAAAATATCCTTCAAATATGAGGGGGACGTCCGGAAAAGGGATTGCCTTAACCTCGTCAAGGAATTTTTTGCCGGTTTTTGAAGGCAGACAGTGAGGTTTGAGTTTGCCTTTTTCAAGACTTGGAAAATGAATGTGGGCTTCCTTTAGCCTGTTCTTAAGGGCAAAAAAGTCTTTTGGCTTGATTCTTTCAGCCAGGGAATCGCCGACGTCAAAGCAGAAGCCAAAGTTTTCATGCGATGACAAAAAATCCTTGCATTGCTGCACGGAAACCAGCCGCTCCATGCCTTTTTTTGAGACCAGGTTTTCAGCCAGGGGCGCAAAATCAATGCCTTCAAAAAGGGAAAAATCCTTTATTGTGTGCGCGTGGAAAACAACATTCTCTGCTTCGCATTTCAGTGCCAGTGAATTCAGGGCGGCAAGAAGTTTTTTGGATTTTGCATTATTCTTGTATTCCACTTCATTGAAAGGCGCATGCAGGGAAACGTGCTTTTTTGAGTGCAAAAACGCAATATCTTCGCGCTTCGGTCTGAAATCAAAAAGCTCTTCGGGAAAAGCGAAAACCAGTTCAATGGCATCAAGCTCAGGGAGACGCCTCAAAAAACGCAGAATTTTGAGTTCCGGCAAACCGGACTGCCAGAAACAGCCTGTTGAAATCCCAAGAATCATTGCAACAAGAAAAAATTTCCTGCAAAGTATTCTTATAAAGATGTGAACCCTGTTGGCGCAAAAAAGTTATAGCAGCAGTTCTACCTGCCGCATTACCCTTTTGTCCGAGAAGTCAAAATCGTGCTGTTTTTTTATTATGAATTCGCATTCCTGTTCGCCCAGGGCACAGCAATGGGTTTCAACGCAGTCCATTTTTTCCTCAAAGACGCGCGAGAAAATGCCGGCCAGGACGCCGCGGAGAATGTGGTCTGCCGGCGCTGCTGCGCGGAAATGGAGCCTGCTTGACACAGGGTTGTTTGAGACCCTTACAATCGCCTTTTTTGCCTCAAAGTCAAGGTCAATATTGCTTATTGTGCCCCAGCCGGAAGCCACAAAGTACTTTTCGAGAAAGTCAACAAGAGGCTTGCCTCTTAGGCCAAATTCAGCGCCAAATGACGGAATGAGGTGCTTTGAAACGCTTTCCCTTATCGCAAGGTAAAGCTTTCTTTCAAAATCCTGGTCCTGTGTTTCAAGCAGCCCTGAAAGCAGCTCCACCGGGCAGACAAGGAACGGCAGGTCAGCGAGGAAAAAGTTGTTGTTCTTGTATTTCAGGGCGTTGGCAAAAATGAACTTGTCGTAAAAATTGTTCAGCAAGAAAACACCTTTTTGTGGAAGAATAAGGCTTTTTTCCAATTTAAACATGTGCCTGCCTGCATTGAAGCAGGTGGAATTTCCTGCCAATTCCGCCGCCCATAGTTTTTGCGGCCTGTTGACGGACCGGCATGATTTGGGTGCGGAAGGCGCTGAAAGCGCTGTTGTTACTGTATTTCTATTACCAGCTTTTTTGGGCTTTTTACTTTTACGAGAATATCCCCGCCCTTTTTTATTTGCAGGTAATCCGCTATTTCTTTGGACACAGGTATGGCATAGCTGTTTCCCACCCTTGCAATTTTTTTTCTTGATTCAAAAGCGCATTGCGGGCTTAATTTTGACACCAGGTCAAACATCCTGTCGCCTTCTTTTGAATCAAAAAGCTCTTCCTTGCATTTGCTGCAATAGAAAGCCTTTACATTCCTCATTATCAGGTTGCCGTCAAAAAAATCCATTTCTGTTTCTATTTCCTGCAATTTGTTTCCGCAAACACACCTCATTTTTTCTCCTCCTCATCAAATGCTTTTATTTCCCAACCACTGCTTTTCCAGCAGGTAATTATTTTTATTCCAAACCCCATTTTGACAAAAATCACCGTGCAATAAATGCTTCCTGCTTTGCAAACCGCCTTTTGCTTCCCCCAATCAGTCTGCTTCCCAGCTGGCAATGGGTTTCAGATGACCGAAATTAGGGTGAGGATGAGAACGCTCAGCAAAACGCCGGTAAGGAAGAAAAACGGCTTCCCCAGGTCGTTGCGCGGCAGTGTGTCCCTAACCGCAATGTAAAGCATTGCGCCGAGGACAAAGGAAAACATCAGATAGTACAGGTAAGGGCTGAGGTTCATCATGTAGGCAAAGGCAACTCCGATTACCGGGGCAAGCGGCAGCACGGCACAGGAAATGGTTTTGCTCTTGAGCTTTTCGTCAATGTCGTTAAGCGAAAGGCTGCTTGAAAAAGTGTGCAGCAACAGCGGAATGAAAATAAGGAAGCCGGACAACGGGCCCTCTATGCTGAAGGCAAGGAACAGGGTTATTCCGACAATAAAATGGTTTATGAAAAAGCCGAGCACGTGGATTGAGGCAAGGTCCTGCAGCTTCTCCTTCTTGTCCTTCACGTGCTGGTAAACGTACTTTTCGCCCAAATGCATGCAGACAAAGCCCGCAAGCATCAGGATGTAGATGCTTTCGCCCACGTGGCCAATTCCCTTGAAGAACTCGGGCAAAAGGTAGAGGAAAATAAGGCCGAGGAAAAGGCCTGCAGAAAAAGAAAGCGTCTGGACGTGGAATTTTTTTGCATGGCCCGCGTACCTTTCGGAAAAAAGATGCACAACAGCAAGAATCAGCGCAAGAAGCAATGCGTTCAGAAAAGTGGTGAAAGGAGCAATCATAACCGGAAGAGATAGGGCGTTTCTTGATTTAAATAGTTTTCTGAACAAATTTATTTGATGGCGGAGCTGGCAATAGACTTTCACACGCACCTGCTTGAAAAGGGCGTGAAGCCAAAGGCGTACTGGAAAGCTGTAAAGGCGAGAAAGCTTGGGGCCATAGCGATAACAGAGCACTCTTACGAAAAGCCAGGGCTGGCCTACGAAATGCTCTTTGAGGAAAAGCCAAAAGGCATTGCCCTGATTCCCGGAATGGAAATAACAAGCGAGGCAGGGCACATGCTGGTGCTTGGCAAAGACCAGGGCATTTATGATTTGGAAAAGCTTTTTGGCAAAAAGGTTTTGGTGAAAGACGCTTTGGAGCTGGCAAAAAAACACGGCTTCCTTTTGGGAATTTCGCACCCCTGGGGGTTTTCAAACGACAGCGCGGCATTCATTTTGGGCGAAAAAAAGCTGAACGCGCTTGTGGAAAAGGAAAAAATCGGCGTTGAGGCATTCAACGGAATGTTCGGCAACGTCGGCTCGTTTTTTTACTCAACAAGCTGGGTGAAAAAGCCCATGAACTTTTTTGACTTCCTGGAAAAAAGCAGGATTGGCAGAAAAACAAGGCTTAGCAGGCTGGGCGCAAAAGGCAAGGAAAAGCTTGACAAGAAAGGCAGGGAAATAATAGAAAGGGGCATCAAGCCTTTTGAGCTCGCGCAAAAGGCGGCCTTTATTACGGCTGGAAGCGACGCACACAACCCGCAGGCAATAGGCTCGGGCATTGTGAAGCTCGAAGTGAAAGGCAAGGCAGGCCCTGAGGGCATTCTGGAGGCGCTGCAGGACAAAGGCAATGTGAAATGGGCAGGCCCGTATGTAAGGGAAACAAAACAGGGCATTTCTTTCGACAGGATAACCTTCAGGAAAAAAGACGTGCTCAGCGGCATAAAGTATGCGGCAAAAAGCAAGATTGCGGGAAAGGTCAGGGGAAAAAGGGCTAATTCTTAAATAAGGCTTTGTCCTAATATTTGTGCATGATTTTTTCTGTTTTGCCGGGAATGGACGCCAGGGATATTCCGAAGGAAGCGGCAAAACTGCATTTTGTCAGGCCGGTAAAAAAGGAATTGCTTGAAGGAATCCTGAAAAAATGCGCAATGCTTGAAACTGCGAGCGCAAGCAAAAGCTGCATTGCAAGAATGCCGAAGAAAAGCGTTGCATTGCTCTGGCAAAAAGGCGTTGTTTTGGAAACAGTGGCAAGGCCGGGAAGGCCGATTTCAATGCCTTTGGAGAAAATGCAGCAGGCGCTTGAAATGAGAAAGGACTACCAGAGCCTGCGCGAAGTGGAGCGCGTTACAGGCATTTCAAAGAGCACGGTGCACTACCTGGAAAAATACGCAAAAAGGGCAAAGATTAAGAATGGAAAAAAAGTCATTTACCTAAAATGATTAAGTGCGAGCAGCAGCGAGCCGGCTCAACCGAGCCCAAGCGAGGTTGTGCCCGTACCAGCCGGACGTGACGGCTAGGGCAAAGATTAAGAATGGAAAAAAGGTTATTTACCTGAAGTGATAAAATGGGAATGAAGTGGTTTTATGGCAAATGAATTTTTTGAACAGACGGTAAATGATTTGATGAGAAAAGGCGATTTGGAAAAGGTGAATTTCCTGAAAGGCCTCCACAGGAAAGTCATGCCAAGCCAGTTTGAGCGCATTCAAAAGAACGACAAAAGCGTTTTTCGCGAATTGTTCATGCCAAAGTGGGTTTCATGGGAGCTTTTGAGGGCCTGGGCGGAAAACTTTTCACTGCCACAGCACGGAAAAATCTGCATCCTTTGCGGCACAGGCGGCATGAACGGCATTGACTTCAACGAAAAATTCATCTGCGAAAACTGTTTTGTAAGGCTGAAGCAGCTGGAGTGAAAAAAAATATGGCAATAACAGAAGGGCTCAGACGACTGACTGCAGTAGAAAAAAGAATAAAGCGCAGGCAAACAATACAGCAAAGAATGCAAAGGCTGGGAATAATATTTGGCGGAAGAACTCCAAAGCCAAGAAGAAAGGTTGCCTGAATCACGGCTTTGCCTGCCGCTCCGCCCTGTAATGGCAGGAAGGGCACTCTAGGGTTATGAAAATATTTGTGCCTACAACCTGCACCAGGTCAACATGTCTCATTTCCATTCCGCATTTTGGGCAGTTCATGTTCGGTAAATTGGCTTTGGTTCGGAAGTGTTTAAAAGGATAATTTGACCAATTATGGTCATGGTGTTGAACGCGGTTTTGTTTGACCTTGACAATACGCTTGTTGATTTCATGCAGTTCAAGAGGCAGTGCAGTTCGGCTGCCATAAGGGCAATGATTGAGGCTGGCCTGGGCATAAGCGAAGAAAAAGCTTGCGGGATTCTTTTCAGAATGTACGACGACTTCGGCTGGGAAGACCAGCGAATCTTTGAAAGGCTTTTAAGAAAGGTCAATGGCGGGGTTGATTACAGGGTGCTTGCGAGCGGCATTGCGGCCTACAGGCGCATGAAGGCAGGAAGCATGGCCCCTTATCCAAGGGTGAGGGAAACGCTGATAAAGCTTAAATCGTTCGGCCTCAAGCTGGGCATTGTGAGCGATGCGCCGAGAATGCAGGCATGGCTGCGCCTCGCCGAAATGAACCTTTCCGAATTTTTTGACGTTGTTGTCGCCTTGGAGGACACCGGAAGACTGAAGCCAAGCAGGCTGCCATTCAGGCAGGCAATAAAAAAGCTCGGCCTGAAGCCGGAGGAAATTCTTTTTGTCGGAGACAACCCTGAAAGGGACATAAAGGGCGCAAAGGCAATGGGAATGAAAACAGCGCTTGCGGAATACGGGCAGATTGTAAAGGCGAAATCAAAGGCCGATTTTGTGCTGAAAGAGCCTGCGGACCTGCTGAAGGTTGTGGAAAAGGCCAAGTAGCTTCTAAGAGTATTCCTTGAACCTGTAGCCCTTTCTTTTTTTGAAATATTCCCTTGTGAGGGAAACGCATTGCATCAGCGCGGCATTTATGTCCTTGCCCTTGCCATTGAAACCGGCAGCGCCGGCATGCCCTCCGCCGCTTCCGCCGAATTCACTTGGAAACCTTTGGAAAACGTGCTTTGCAAGGTCAAACCCTTCTTTTTTTACCACGTTCTGCAATGCCCTGCCGCTTATTCGCAGCTTTCCTTCGTTGGAATCCCCGACAAAAGCAATGTCTGCGCCGATTCTTGTGAGCGCTGAAGCCGCATCTGCCTCAAAGGCGCCCACGTCGGATGCAACAACAACGTAATCTGAGACGAGAAAAATTCGGGCGCGTTTTGCGGCCTTGAGCTTTGCAACTTTTTCGTCAAAGGTCTGCTTCACTGAAAAAAGCGGGGGAATTGATGAAAAAGTGCGGCCGCTTTTTTCCATGGCTTCGGACATTATTGCAAAGGTCCTGCTGTTTGCGGTGAGAAAAAAAGCCGAGTCTGTGACAATGCCTGCTGCAATGCATGTTGCTGTTTTTTTGTCAAGCGCAACGCCGCTTTTTTTAAGCCAGTCAAACACAAGCTCGCAGGAGGCAACGGCATTTGGGTCAACAAGGCTGTTTTGCTGGCTTGCAATGCTTTTTTGTGCCTGCCTGTGGTGGTCTACAAGGAAAATCTGCCCTTTGAAGGCGCTTATTTCCGGTTCCAGGGCGCCCGCCATCTTCAGTTCATTGAAGTCAACCAGAAAAAGGCAGTCAAAGCCCTTCAGCGAAGCGCTCTTCACAACCTTGTAAGGGATCCCAAGCTTTTTTGCAAAGGTTTTTGCCGGCAGGGCAATGTGCTCTGGCACAAGAATCTCAGCCCTATTTTTCCTTTTGAGGAAAAAAAACAGCGAAGCTGCGGCGCAGATTGCGTCAACGTCACAGCCCGAATGGGTTACCAGCAGGATGTTTTTGCCCTTGAATGAAGAAAGGGGCCTGACCAAAGGCATCACTTTTTGTCTTCTTTTTCGGCTTTCTTGGCGCCTGACTCAAACTCTGACTTGAGCTTGTTGAGCCTGTTGATAAGGCTGTCTTCCTGCTTCTGCATGGTCTTTAGCCTTAAGTCAGTTGAAGTCTTCTTTTCCTCAAGCTCTTTCTTGACCTTGACTGTATCCTCCTGTATAAGGATGTTGCCAACCGCTTTGTAGACCCTTTTTTCCTTTGTTTTCTCCAGTTCCTCAAGGGCCTGCTTCAAAGCCATGCTCTGAATCTGCAGCTGCTGTTTCTGCTGTGAGATGCCGAACAGCTGGGCTCGCCCCCTCTCAAATTCCGCTATTTTTGATTTATCAATCTCAGCCATCTTCAGACCTCCATAACACTTTCTGCAAGAATAATTGAATTCAGGCACCCGTTCAAAGAAGCCCTCATTGCAACAGCGTCCTGCGACCTGATATTAATTGAAATAATTCCTTTTTTAATACCAAGCGAAACGCTGCTTCTTTTCAGATGCCTTTCCTTCAGCTCCGGCAAAATTGCCCTCTGCAAAGCCTCCGCCATTTCCCTGCCGGAAAAACACAGTTCCAGGGAAAGGCTGAACTCATCTTGCCTTGACGTCTTTTGCAACATTGTCCCTCATCTTGTAAAGGATTCTGTTGGCGCAAGAAGGGCACCTTACCATCCCGGGCTGCAACGCGGAAACAAAATGCCCGCATTTTATACACTTGTAGCTTGCCATTTTTTCACCCTCAAAAACTATTTCTTTTCCCTTCCCTTCTTTTCTTCCTGAACTTCCTCTTCGGAAACATGCTCCATTATTGCCTCAAGCGCCTTTGCCTCTGAAGCAAAACCCTTCTGCGAAACAGTTTTCCTGATTATCGAGCCAGGCAGGGTTGAAGGCAGATAAGCGCCGCCGGCAAAGGTTGCCTGGCATTTCCTGCACACATAAAGGCCTGCGGCCCTTCTCCCGACCTTTTTGAAGCCGCAGAAAGGGCAATGGTAATTCTTCTCCTGCTTGGACTCAATCTTCAGAAGCTTTTTCCTTATTCCAATGCCGTAGCGCGAGCCAAAACGCCCCGCTGTTCCGACTTTTTTCGTGTTGCCCATCTTGCAAAACCCCTTACACCAGTTTCCTTATTTCCTTTGCGTGCTTGAAAGCCAGTTCAATGCATTCGTCTATTTCACTTGCCTTGAAAGAACCGCCCTCGCCTTTCTGGAAAGCGCACAATGCCTTGTCATCGGCAACCGCACAGCTGAATCTTGCCTCCTGGGCCTTTTCCTCGGCAAGGCAAGGGTCAACGACAATCTTGCCGCCAATCTTTGAAAAGGTTGAAAGCAAAGGCTGCTTTGAGAGCTTGAGCTTGCCGCTGTACTCGTGCTTCACAATGGCATCGCCGTCAAGCTTTGGAAACCTTGTTTCATTCAACGCGGCCAGGCATGCAATGCTTCCGGCGTCAAAGGCGTTGCCATCGTTGTTTGTGACATAAAAGTCTACAAAGGCAATCCACGCCAGTTCGCCCTCGCGGATGCAAAGGCCTTTGAAATCAATAGCCTTGCTTTCCCTTATGCCCCTGTCAACAACGCGCGCAATCTCTATTGCGTCGTCCCTGGGCGGACCAACCTCATAGGTTGGATCGGCAAGCGGCAAAAGCTCCAAGCTAACGCTTATCGTGCCCTCGTCAGGGTTGTCCGGATAAGGCTGGCCGGGCACAAGCTTTACGCCGGCAACAACCCCTGTGCTGCCAAGCTTTACCATTGCGCTTCCGTCGGCATTCTCGCTTATTCCCTTCACAACCTCAATCTTCCGGTACTCGTCAAGCTTCCTGCCATCAGCCCTTTTCCCATCCTTTATCAGGGAAACAACATTGTCCGTTCTCAAATCCCAAATGATATTTTCCATCCAAATCACATCTCCTGTTCCGCTTCGGCATACTTTTTCCTCAAAGCCTGCTTCTGCATCTCATAAATCCGCTTGCAGCCCTCAATGCCGAGCTTTACAGCCTTGTTCCACTCAGGCTTTGTCAGCAAGCCATCCATCTGCAGCAGCACTATTTCCTCTGTGCGCGGCATTATGGCAATCGGAATGTCTACCGCGTCAGGCGCGTCCTCCTCGTCCTTGTTCAGGTCAAGGATTATCTCGCCGCCCGCCTTTCCGACGCCGACAGCGCACACCAAATCCCTCATCGGAATTCCTGCGTCAGCAAGCGCAAGGCTTGCCGCAGTCAAGGCCGCGACCCTGGTGCCTGCATTGCTGTCAAAAATCTCAACATAGATGTCTATTGCAGTATTGGGAAACTTTTCAAGGAAAATTGCCTTTTCCAAAGCCTCGCCTGAAACCTTGCTTATCTCCGACTCGCGCCTTCCGGGCCTCGGATTCTTCCTGTCAGGAACGCTGAAGGTAGCCATCCTGTAAGTGTACCTCACAAGGCCCTTGTAGGGGTTCTGCTTGTGCTTTGGCAAAGCCTCCTTTGGGCCGTGCACCCCGACCAGAACTTTGTTCTGCCCCCACTCAAGGTAAGCCGAACCGTCGGCATTCGACAAAACGCCGACCTCCATCTTTACAGGCCTCAATTCGTCAACCTTTCTTCCGTCCAATCTCTTCCCGTTTTTCACATACTCTATTTTTTCCTGTTTTTTAGCCATCTCAATTCACCTTTTTCCCTTTTAAAAACGCTTCAACCTTCACTGTAAGGTTGTCCAAATGGGCTTCGGACTCGATAAGCTTGATTGCATCGGCAAGCTTTTTCACGTCGCCGCCCTTTATCCAGACCCAGCCGTTCCTGCCGACAAGCAGGTTGCAGCCCGTGCCCTCCTTGAGAACCAAAAGCATGCTCCCGTTTTTCCCGATTATCCTCGGCACCTTTGAAGGGTTCACGGAAAGGATTTCTCCGCCGTAAAAAACCCTGACATCAAACAGCTCGGCCTCGTTTATCTCATTCACCGCATCAACCTTTGCGCTCACAACGCTTGCCTTCTGAAGAACATCCCTGCACTTGTCAGCCGAAAGGTAACTCGGATAAATGCTGTTTATGTTGACCATATAGCCCTTCACTGTTTCCCTTTCAATAATCCCGACAATAAGATCGTCCCTTTGCGGAATGTAAAC
Organism: archaeon; assembly: GCA_041645325.1. Taxonomy (GTDB): domain Archaea; phylum Iainarchaeota; class Iainarchaeia; order Iainarchaeales; genus JAFCCL01. The sequence goes on along the minus strand of JBAZQI010000001.1, from coordinate 56,699 downwards.
ACCGGCCAAAGGCACGACATACGCAATCTCGGAATCAGGGTAAGTTATTCCCAAAGCATCCGAGTAAACCTTCCCGTCTTCAATAAAGACATGCTGACCAAGCTTTTTTCTCTCTTCGGTAACCAGGTCGCCCGGCACGACAATCATCTTCTTTTTGTGTTCGGCCTTTGCACCCTCTTGGGGCGCTACAGCCTGAATTTCGTTATCCATCCAAAATCACTTCTCCAAAATTTTTGTCTCAATGTCACCATGACACAGGTTGTTCAGGTCGTTCAAAAAATCCTGCTTGAGGCCGGCCGGCATTTCAACAACAGCAATAAGGCTGCCATCGCCCTGCCAGCCCTCCTTCATAATCTTGTACTTGTGCAGCACGTGCTCTGCCTTTGCGGCGTGAATTGCGGGAATCTTAACCGCAATCTGGATTTGCTCCATCGAAATCGGAAGCAGTTTCTTCAGCTCCTTCAAAATGGCCGGAAGCTGTTCCTCAACGCTTTTCATTTCGTCAATCTTCACCTTTGCCTCAACCAAAGCGTTCTCAATCCTCTGAACCGGGTGAGGCGCATTGGTCTGCGGATTCACCGCATTCCTTGCAATGAACTCAACAACCTCTTTTACCTTGGCGTCCCTTATCCTGCGCCTTTGCTCCGTTGTAAGCTCGACCTCACCGTCCTTCACAATCTTCTTTGCAACATCAAAAACATTGGTTGTGCCAAACGCCTTGCTTAAGGCAGCCGGGCTCTGCTCGCTTCCCTTTGCGGCATCCTTGAACACCGTTTCAACAGCAAGCAAATCCGACATGCTCACGTTTTTTCCCTTCCGCAGCTCCAACGCAAGGTCCGGATCAACGAGAATCTCAAATTTTTCACCATGGCTGTCAAACCTTGCGGTCACAGCCTCTTCCAGTTTGACCATTGGTCAAAAAACCTCTTTCAAATTCCTTTACTTTTTCCCTAAAAAAGATTTGAGCTTTTGCTGGGAAACCCTTTCAAAAGGCTTCCCTTTTTCAACAAAAGCGAAATCCAACCTGTTAACGTCAAGCTTTTCCTTTTCCCCAAGGCCCTTCTCCAGCGCCTCAAGAAGCAATGAAACCGTCTGGTCAAAGCCAAGGCCGTCCTTGTAACTCTTTTCAAGAAAAGCCATTGCCTCTTTCTTTCCCTTTCCAATCGTTATCGCGGAATATTCCGCCAGTGCGCCCGAAGGCTCGGTCTCAAAAAGCCTTGAACCGCTTTCATCAACGCCGCCGATTATGAACGAAACCCCAAAAGGCCTCATTCCGGCATACTGCGTGAACAGCTGCTTTATTCCCGAAATCTGCTTCACAAGGGTCTCAACCTGAATGTCCTCGTCGTAATACATGCGGTTTTCCTGCGCTTCTTTTCTCGCAAGCTGCACAAGCCGTCTTGCATCGCCCACAAGGCCGCTGCTTATCGCGCCAATGTGATGGTCAACCTTGAAAATCTTTTCAATGCTCGCAGGCTTCAAAAGCCTGCTTGTGACATTCTTGTCCGCGGAAAAAACAATGCCCTTGTCGTAAATCGCAGCAGCGCCCAAAGTGCCCTGCTCAACAATCTTGCTCGCATACTCAACCTGGTACAGCCTGCCGTCAGGACTGAACATTGTGGAAACACGATCGTACGCGCTGCTCTTCCGAGAACCAGGATACATCAAAAACCCCTCAAAAAAACACTCTTTTTTCCCTTTTCCCTATACTTTATAATTTGAAGAACGGAAGTTATAAAAAGGTTCTTAGAGAGGCAAGTTTCGACTATTTTCCGCGCCTTAAAGCTTTCAGCGTGCCGCTTGCCCTGACAATTTTTGCCCCAAACCTTTCGGGAATTGCATCAAGCCCGCTCTTGGTTTCCTCAAGGCAATCAAGCCTGCACCTCAAAATGCCAAGGCTTTTCTTGGGGTTGAATTCAATAAACCAAGTCCCAAAACACTTCCTTTGCTCATCAGAAAAACAGCCCATCACAAGGTCAAAAGCCTGTTTTGCATTGGCGCAGGAGCCCGGGGCAAGGCTGAACAAAATGTAACGCCTTTTTGCGCGCTGGCATTTCCGCAAAAGCTTTCTCACGGGCTTTTCCTTTTTCATTCCACTCAAGACAATCCCTCCAATTCAGGACCTGCATCTATTTTTGAGAAAATCTCCTTTTCAAGCTTTTCCACAAGAGGTTTGCAATGCAGGAATGTGCGGCGAATGCCCTTTTCAATGCCATATCTTTTGAGCAAATAATCAAAACGCTCGTCAAGGGAAACAATTTTGTCGTGGTTGACGCGCTTGTCGGCATAATAAACAATCTTTTCCTCCCAGCAGTCAAAAGGCTTTGCGCCAACAGGCGCACTTTTCCCAAGGCTTTTTTGCCCAAGCAAAAAAGGCTTTGCGCCAACAGGCGCACTTTTCCCAAGGCTTTTTTCCCGCGGGAAAAAAGGCTTCAGAGAAAGCACCCTTTCCAAATGATGCGCCTCCGCAATTTTTCCGATTTCAGGAAAGCCCTCTTTTTCAAGGATTTCCCTGCCCATTTTGCCGTGCAGGTGCCCAAAGCCCTCTTTCAAGGTTTCAATCTTGTCAATGTCATGCAAGAGCGCGCCCCTGCTCACAAGCCCGGCATCCACTGGAATGCCTGCTTCGTTGAATTTTTTTGCAAGAAAAACCGCAACCCTTTCAACCGCAAGCGAGTGCCTTACAATGTGCCTGGGAATATTGTATTTTTCAAGCAATGCAAGGCATTGTTCGCGCGTCGGCAGATTCATTCAAACCAAGAAAAATAGTGCAAAAAAAGGATTAAAAAAGGAGGCAATTCATTTTGCTTGCCTGTGGTGCGCTCTCAAAGAAGGCCTGATTTTTTCCGCGCCGTTGCCTTTTCTGCGCAGGCCCCTGCTTTTCTTGCCCCTGCTTGTCAGGCCCCTGAATGCCCTGCCCCTCTGGTTTGGATCGCAAATCCAGTTTATTTCCCTGTCGGATTTTATTTCCGGCGCTGAGGTATCAACAAGAATGACCTCGTAATAATGCATCTTGCCGTCGTCGCCAATGTAATAAGAATTAAGCACTTCACAGTTTTCAAATTTCCTGCTTGCCCTTTGCTCGGCCATTGCCTGGATGTTCTGCCTTCTTGTGAGCTTTTGGGTGCCCATTCTTTTTGGCCTTCTTCCCGAAACAGGCCTTCTGTGCAGGCCGCTTCCTTTTCTGATTCTGACCCTTGCAACAACGAAGCCCTTTTTTGCCTTGTAGCCAAGCGTTCTTGCCCTGGCAATGTTTGTCGGCTTTTCCAGGCGCACAACGGATTTTTTTTCCTTCCTGAAGCCTATCAGGCGCTCGCTCTGCAAGGCCTTGTAGTTGAACAAGTCGTCCTTTTGGCCCTTGAATTCCTTTTGGAACGTTTCCTGAATGTGCTTTGCTGCGCCCATTGAAAATCACTTCAAAAAAACAGCCTGAAAGAAGCATTTAAAGACTGGTTTTTCAATAAGGATTAGTTAATCCCAAGCATTTTTAAAGGTTAGTTTTAATCAGGCCAAATCCCAAAAATAATGCCAGAGAATAACAGCAGCACCGCAAAGAAAGCAATGTAAACTGCAAGGGGAATCAGTACAAACCTAAACATAGGCCTTGTTTTTTTGAAAAGGAAACCACAAGCCATCGAGGCATAATAGGGCAAGAAAATAAAAGCAAAAATAAAAACAGCATTCAAAATTTCTTCCAAGGTAGTCGAGTAAAGGAAACCGATTGAAAAGATAAGCGCAAAATACAGGGGCCCAAGCAGGGCAAAGAATGCAATCAATGCACAGGAAGGCAGGCCATTCCACTTTGCAAAAAAGCTTTTCTTCTTCTTTTTTTCATCCAAAAGCCATTTGATGAGCATTCCGAAGAGGAACGGAATCAGCACCAATGGAATTGCAAGTGGCACAAAAAAGAAGAAAAAGAATAACACAAAGCCAACAGCATACTCTGCGGTTATTTCAGGCAACGGCACAAAGTTCGGGTCAAGCTCCGGGACAAAAGGCGTTTCTTCAAAGAAAGAATCTTGCTCCAAAGAAGAGTAACTGCCCTGCCATTCAAGCAGAGTTATTGAATCGCCATTGCTTATGCCATACTCTGAAAGATAGTCGCCCTGGAATTGAAGCATGTTCTTTGTAGAAAAAATGCCGGTGCTGTCCTTGAACGCCTTGCCTGAAACAAAGTAAACAAGGGCCTTGCCATCACCCAAGTTCAGGCTGCTTAGTTTCATGGGATAAAAAGGCCTGCTTGGCGTGAAAGTTATTTTCAGGGGCGTTGCAATACCAAGCCTGAGGGAAACAAGCACAGCCGTTGGCTCCGCTGACGCACCAGCGCATCTAGGGTCGTCTATCATACCGGTATATTCAATTCGCCCTGCAATTTCATCCACGCTCCCATAAAAGCTTTGCCCCAACCAGGGGTCAGAGGCAATGGCCTGCGCGCACTCAAAATCCTGCTTTGTTGGATTCAAGCCAGGGTACTTGTTCTGCAGGTTTATCTTGTTCGCAATGAAGTAAACATTGCCCTTCTGCACAAACTCGTCAAGGAGGTTTGGAAAAGCGCTTGGGAAAGAATAGCCATTGCCGTTAAGCCATTCAATCAATGCGCCTGAATCTGTTGCCTTGAGGATTGCAATGTCATAAATGTCAACCTTAAGCTCTTCCACGACCTCAACGCCTCCATTGTCAGACAGAGTTCCGGCTTGGGGGAAAATTCCCCTTGCCAAGTCCTTTTCCTTTGGCCTGAACAGTTCAGCCAGGTCAAAGAAAACCTGCTCGTCCGCAGCCTCCACAACCGGCTTTGTGCTTGACTCAATTGGAATAAGCCAGGCAAAGTTTGCAATATCCGCCGTTGTAATCTTTGACTCAAGTATCATCTCTTCTGTTGAGCCATCCCAAATGATAACTGCCTTTTGCTCCGGCATGAAAACGCTGTCCTCATAGTCAGGCATTGGCATGATGCCGCCGTCTGCATGGCAGGCGCTGAATATTATAAGGAAAAAAAATAGTGCGAAAAAAATCCTTTTCATTCCATGCACATTATGATTTTTGCCATATTTAAATTTTCCGAAATACGCAAATGCTTCTTTTAAAATTCCTTTGCAGCCCCATTTCAGTTATGCAGCAGAAGTGCGTTGAGTGCAAGAAAAAAGCGGTTATTTCCCTTTCTTACGGCCCGCACCGCTTTTGCAAAAAGCACTTTTTGCATTTTTTTGAAAAGAGGGTAAGGCGGACAATAAGGGAAAACAGGCTTGTTGAAGGAAGGGAAAAAATCGTTGTCGCTTATTCCGGCGGCAAGGATTCGGGAACAACGCTGTTCATCCTGAAAAAGATTTTCGGAAAAAGCAATCCGATAGAGGCATTGCTTGTTGATGAGGGCATTTCGGGCTACAGGGACAAGGCGCTTGACATTGCGGAAAAAAACTGCAAAAAATGGAAGGTGCCTTTCACAAGAGTTTCTTTTGCGGAAGAATTCGGCTTCACAATGGTTGATGTGATGAGGAAAACAGGCGCAAAAAAAGAGATTGGAAGCACGTGCGCTTACTGCGGCGTGCTAAGAAGGCAGCTTTTGAACAAGCATGCAAAAAAAATGGGCGCTGCAAAGATTGCCACAGGCCACAACCTTGACGACGAGGCCCAAAGCGTTTTGATGAATGTCTGCGATGCCGACCTGCTGCATTTTGCAAGGCTTGGGCCAAAAAGCCCTGGCACTGGCGGAATGGTCCCAAGGATAAAGCCGCTTTGCCTTTGCCCTGAAAACGAAGTGATTTCCTTCGCGCAATTCGCAGGCATAATGCATTATTCAGGCCAATGCTGCCCGTTCAAGTGGCAGGCAAAAAGGAATGATTTCAGGGGCATATTGAACCACCTTGAGGCAAGCTATCCGGGAACAATGTTCAGCATAATGCGGTTCTTCCAGCAGGTCAAGCCGCTTGCCTTTGAGAAACTTGGAAAAAAAGAGCTTTTTTCATGCGAAAAATGCGGCGAGCCATCAAGCGAAAAGGAATGCAAGGCATGCAAAATGGCTGAAAGGATTGCAGGGAAAGGTTAATTAAGGTTTTTCAGGAAACCTTTGTTATTGCTGGGCTCGTGGTCTAGTGGCATGACGTATCCTTGACATGGATAAGATCGGGAGTCCGATTCTCCCCGGGCCCATTCAAAACAGGCTATTTCCCGCTGCCCTTTTTCGGGATTTTTTCTATTGCAAGGCCCATTTCTTTTGCGAAACTTTTTTCAAAGGCATCGAGTTCCGCAATCTTTTTGTCTATTTTTTCCGCACGTAACATGAACTGCCTTTCAATCACCTGGCTTTGCTGGTTCAGATTCTTTATTCCCTCGTTGAAGCTTTCGGCGTTCTGCTTTATTGCGTCAACGAACTGGGCCTTGAACTCGTTGAGCTCCTGCATTGTCTGCCTGAATTTTTCAGGCTTGAAATCCAGGGAAATCTGCTTTTGCAGCTTGTCCAGCGCCTCAAGCTTTTTGTCAGCCCTTTCCTCAAACAAGGAAAGCTTTGCGGCAATGCCCTCTTCCGCCTTTGCAAGCTCGGCCTTCTGGGCCCGGCCGTTTTTGCCAATCATTTCCTCAAACAAGGAAAGCTTTGCGGCAATGCCCTCTTCGGTCTCTGCAAACTCGGCTTTTTGGGCCGCTTTGAAGGAATCCTTGAGTTTTCCAATATCCTCGATTCTACTCTTGGTTTCGGCTGAAAACTCTGCGGACTTTTCCTCAAGCAGGGCTACAACCCTGCGCTCGGCTTCCTTGACAAGCCCTTCAACAATCTGGTTTTCAAGCTGCAGCGTCTTGTTTATCCTTTCATCCATGTCACCGAGCTTTTTGCCCATTTCCTCCACAAGGGACCTGCTTTCGCTCCTGGTGTTTATGAGCTCGCCGTTCAGCGAGGAGAGAATGCGTTCCTTGAGCTTGTCGGCTTCCTCCAGCCTTTGTGAAATGGCATCGGCACTGACCTTTGAGCCGCGCTCCATTTCCTTCACTGTTTCAATCTGGGAGGCAATCTGCTTGTTTATGCCCCGCATTTCCCTGAGCTTCATCTCAATCATTTCCGCAAAGCCCTTTGCCTTTGCCTCAAGCTCGGAATCAACCTTGCTCACCAAAAGCGCGCGCTGGCTGTCAAACAAAACCTTTATTTTTTCCATTTCCCTTTTGCTTGCATCCGCAACCTTTTTGTCAAGCACAGCATCAAGGTCCCTTCTGAGGTCTTCCATTTCAGCAAGCTTCTGGTTTACGGTTGCAAAAATTCCTTTCTCCCAAAGCTTGCTCACCAGGATGTCCTCGACAAGGCTTGGCTTTTCTTTTCTTGCAGGGGCATCCTCGCCTGCTTCATCCGCCCCGTCCTCCGAATCAAGGGAATTTTTTTTAAAAATCCCAAGCGGCGGCGTTTCAACGGAGGCAAAAGGCGCTTTCTTTTCCGCCTTGCCCTTAGCCGGCTTTTTTTCCCCGGATTTGTCCCAAAAGCCAAGGCCTTCCGCAATCTCTTCCGACCCTCCTTCAGGCTCTTCTTCACCCTCAACGGATTCGGCAGCAAGGTCTTCAGTCGCCTGCTCCCTTTCAGCCACAACCTCTTTTGCCTCTTCTTCAGGCGAAACGCTTTTGCCCTCTTTTTTCAGCCCAAAGCCGCCAAAGAAAGGAACAGACTTTGCCTCAGGCTCCTGGGCCTGCGCAGGCGCCTCTGGCTGCCTTGCCTCAAGAATAAGGGCTTTTGCATTGGCCTCGTCAATGCCAACCTCTTTGAGGTTCATCGCTATTTCCTTGTCGGAAACGTTCAAGGCGAGCAGTTCGCGGATGCTCTTCAAAAGAAGCTCCTTTTTGGAAACCATTTCAAATAGAATACGCCTACCGCCTAAAAAAAGCTTTCGTCAGCTGCCAAAAACAACATTAAAGCCAATTTGCGGCACTTTTGGCAAAAAAACCATTTCACTTTGCACAATGGCGAGCAATAGCGAGCCTGTAGGATTGCCGAAGGCAATCGTACCCTGACCAGCCGGCAGTGGCGGCTTTGGACCCTGCGGGAATTGAAAAGCCTTTTGTGCTCGCGAAGCATTTTTCGCCAGCCTTTGTTAAAGGCTGTTGCACAAAAGCCTTTGGAAAATTACAACTGCCACAGGAGAACCCATTTCGCTTGGGCTCAATGGGTTTTGGACCCTGCGGGAATTGAACCCGCGACCTCCCGATTGCCAACCGAGCATCATACCACTAGACCAAGGGCCCTTAATGAAAAATAGTTTCAAGAAAAGGTTAAAAATGCGAACGAAGTGAACTCGTGACATTGAACACGGGTTTTTTCCAAAGTTTTTTTTCCCATAAGAAGAAGGACTTGCCAGCGAAGCCGCCCTATTGAGCGACCAAAAGGGAGCGAAATAGGGCCCTTGCTCGTACCAGCCGGACGTGTCGGCTCTTTTATGCGCTTATGAGGACTACGCTGTCGCCTCTTACCATGAGCTTGCCGTATTTTGTTTTTGTTTCGCCGTTTTCCAGCTGTTCCGCATTGTCCAGCACGAGGTTGAGGTGCACGTCAAACGCCTTGAGCGTTCCCCTTACCAGCGTGTTTCCTTTGAGCACAATGAGTACTTCTTTTCCCAATGCGTCATTGAGCATGTCAAATGGTCTGTTTGCCATAAAATTGGTCCCCCTTACAAGAATCATTTGCCTTTTCTGAATTTTGCCAGCAACCTGCTTAAAAACCCTTCGTGCTTCTTTGCGCCCTGAAGGAACTCCTGCGCCTTCACTCCCGCAATCCTTGCGGCAATCTTTCTCATTTCAATTGCGGCGGGGGTTGTGGGCTTTCTGATCATGACAGGCTGCACGTTCTGCTGCATGTAACTCCGCCTTACCTCCGGGTCGTAAGGGATTGTGCCGTAAACAGGCAGCTCAAGCATTTTCATTATGTCCTCGTTCCTTATTTCGCCTTTTTCGCCGGTGCTGAAGTTTACCACAATGCCAATCGGGTTTGAGCCAAGCCTTTGGCTCACAATCTTTGTCTTGAGCATGTCGGCAATGCTTGGGGAAAGGGGCATTGTAATCAGGAGAACTTCGTCGGCCGCGGCAAGCGCGGACATCACGTTTTTTTCTATTCCCGGAGGCGCGTCAAGGAGCACAAAATCGTACTTTGCCGCAACCTTCCTTACCACGCCTTCAAGGCGCTCTGTGTCAACGCGCCTGTAGGATTCAAGGCTCAAGCCGCTTGGAATAAAGTTGACACCCGCAGGCCCCTCGTATATTGCGTCTTCAACATCGCTCTCTCCGACGAGCACATCATGGAGCGTTATGGGCGAGGACTGCATTCCAAGCAGCAGGCTCAGGTTTGCCATTGCAATGTCGGCGTCAATGAGAAGCACTTTGAAGTTTTTTTGGGCAAGCGCTATGCCTACGTTTGCTGTGAGCGTTGTTTTTCCAACGCCGCCTTTTCCCGATGCAATTGTTATTATTTTCCCCATTAATCAATCACCCTGTTGCGGTATTATAGCCCTTTAATGTTAAAAAATATTGCTTTTTGGCATTTTCAGGCAATTGCCCTTTTTTTCAGCAAGGACTCTGTTTCGCGCGCAAGAGCCCTTAGCTCTATTCCGGAAAGGGCGCTGTTTGCCTTTACCACAAAAATGCTGCCGTTGAAAGGCAAAAGCATCACCCATTCCTTTTCAGTGCGCATTGTCACAAGGTCAGCGGAAGAAAAGGTCTTGTTTACAAAGTCGACAATCTGCGAGGCGTTATTGCTTTCGACTTGGCCGTTGCCGTTGCTGCTGAACACAATGCCGTCCCTGAGCCTTCTTATGGTAATGCTGTTGACAAGGTGCTTTCTTTTGAGGCAGGACAAAAGCTCCTGCATATCCTTTCCCTTGACCTGCACTGTTTCGTTTGCAAGCATGTCCTGAATCATTGCAAACTGCTGTTCGGGAAGGGAAGTGTGGTCAAAATCAAGAACCTTTGCCGCAAATCTCGTGAAAAAATAACTCAAACCCCGCATATTTCAAAGCCACCGATATAATACTGGCAACAGCGAAACCAATTAAAAAAGAAGGCGGATTGCTCCAAGCCCTTTAAAAAACAGCATCACAGCCCCCTTTTTTCCACTGCACCTGGTTTCAGATTGACCCAAGCCCCATTTTCTCCAGAAGGCCGTGCCTTGAATCCGTTGACTCAAGCTCTATTTCAAACGCCTTTGAAACAAGCGCAGGCTGGTAGGAAGACGGCTCAAGCTTCAAAAGCAAGGATTCATCCAAGGGCTTGGAAAGCACAAGCTTTTCATTGAAGGCAATTATCAAATCAATCTGCTGCCTGCTGAGCCTGTTCACGTCAAAAACGCCTTTCTTTGCCCTTAGCAGGTTGAAAACAAGGCGCAATGCCTCTGGCCCAAAAAGCTGCTTGTTGATGCGCAGCGCCTCAAAAACCGCGCCCGTGATTTCTTTGTCCCTTATCAAAAGCAGGCCCTCTTCAAGGCCGGAAACACCCTCGATTGTGGCTATAAGGTAACCGTCAAAACCGGTTCTCAAGAGCCCTGCAAGCTTTTCAAAAGGGTTTGACTCGGAAAAGGCCTTTCTTTGCTCTTCAATTGTTCCGACAGGAATGTTCATTTTGATGCACCCAGCACAATTACTACATCGGCAGTGTTTTTTAAGGCTGCCGCCGAGGCCTCTTCAGCCATAACCGCAATTGTCTGCTTGCCATAGCGCTTTGCCTTCATCATTGCAGGCAAAAAGTCAGAGTCACGCGTCACAAACGCAATGGAATGGATTGCCTTGTTGAAAATTGCCTCAGTAGCATCGCAGGCCATTGCAACGTCAATGTCGCCCACTGTCAGCACTGTCTCAAATCCCTCGTTGACAACAGCCTCAACAAGCTTGTTTGAGGCAAACTGGTTCAGGAAAACCCTGGCAATCTTAAGGTTGCCGTATTTTTCCAAAACCTTTTTTATGTCAACCAGGTTAATGCCAAGCTCCTTGCGCAGGATGTTCGGGCCGTCGACAAAAACAGCTATGTTTTTCCGCTTCTCATTCTTGATAACCATGTCAAACCTTTTCTTTACATCATCCAAAACCAAGGGAAACACCAACAAGGAATATATAATTGAATAATCAAATAAATAACAAAAAGGTTTCTTAAAAGCATTGCAGCCGGGCAAAAGGCAGGAACCGGCAAAAAAGCAGCCAAAAAAGGGCAGACTGCAAAACAGGTTGCAAGGGCGCAAAGCCTTTTTTCTGCGGAAAACCTTAGAGATGCTTTGGCATCTCTTACGGTTTCTGAACCTTACCGGTTCAGAAAAAGCCTTGGGAAAAATGCGCCTGATGGCGCAAAGCCCGGCTTTCAAGCGTAACGGCTAATTGGCGAGCAACAACGAGCCTGTGGCATCGAGCGCCACAAAGGCGCGAAGATGGCACTCAGACCAGCCGGCTGTGGCGGCTAGCGAAAAGATATTTAAAGTGAAGCTGGCTAATGTATTCAAGGTGTTTTTTTGACTGAAGGGGAAAAGAAGTTTACCAATATAGGAAGCCTGAAACCAGGCAGCTATGTTCTTATTGACGGTTTTGTCTGCCAGGTCAAGACAGCCGACAAGTCAAAGCCGGGAAAGCACGGTTCTGCAAAGGCAAGGATCGTGGCCATAGACGTTTTTTTGGGAAACAAACGCGGCCTTTTGAAGTCAACCGGCATGGATGCCGAGGTTCCGATAATGGTCAAGGGTAGTGCACAGGTCGTTGCCGTAATGGGCGACATTGCGCAGATAATGGATTTGACCTCCTATGAGACCTTTGACGTCAAAAAGCCGGCTGACATCCAGGGCCTTGCCTCAGGCGTTGAGGTGGAGTACGTGCGCTGGGGCGACCAGGTAAAGGTAGTCAGGAAAAAAGGAAGCTGATTTTTCCGGCTTTGCCGGTAGGGGCAAAATATACTATGACATTCGAACCAAAGAAAAATGAACAAATTCTTGTTGATAGGGCTGCAAATTTGTTCAGAGGAATAGAAGCTGTTGGCGGCAGATTGAAAATTACAAATCAGCGACTTATTTTTGAGCCCCATGCAATCAATATTCAGAAACAAACGTTAGAGGTTCCATTAAACCAAATACAAGAAGTAAAACCAAGAAATACTCTGGGAATAGTTCCAAATGGAATTCTTATAAAATTGGTTTCTGGCCAAGAATATAAATTAGTAGTTTGGAAAAGAAAAGCGTTAATAGAATTGATTAATAAGAATAAGTAATTTTGCCCCTGCATTATACGCCTTCGAAATGCTTCGCATTTCTCGTGGACGTTGCACTTCTCGCTATCGCTCAATTTTGCATAACAGCGATTTAACGGCTCGGGCTTTGCAGGCTCTCGACCCATATTTTTCTCAGCTCTGAAATGCCCGCCAGCTCTACTTCGTAATAATTGTATATGCTAGGCGACGTTTACTTTACCGCTCAGCAAATAGTTAGTTTTATTAAGTGCGAATTCCATTTAATAACCAATCAAACGTTACCGGAGGTTTTTTTATGCCGAAAGATGTTATAAGGGACGGGATGAATTTTGCCCTGGGGCTCGTTAAAATAAGCGGGGACAATTTCAACAAGGCCGTGAAAAGGCTTGAGAAATCAAAAAAGCTGAGCTCGAACGAAGGCGAAAAAATGGTTTACGCCTGGCTTGCGGAACAGCAAAGGCAGCTTGAAACAATGCGCAAGAGGATGAAAAAAAAGGCTTTGAAGACAAGGCTTTACAGCAGCAATGACCTTGCGGAAATGAACCGCGTTATTCAGAACCTTTCAAGGCAGATCACGATCCTTGAAAATAAGAAAAGAAAAGCTGAAAAGTCCGGCAAAAAGAAAAAATCTAAAAGGGAGAGATCTTAATGGGAATAGTTAAAAGAATTCGTAGTTATGGTCGAGGAAAAAGACAAACGAGCCCACTCATAACAACACCAAGCAAAAGGATGGATCTGGAAGAATTCAGAAGAATTCTTGCAACAGAAGGGGGTCCAAAAAGACTCAACGAGTTGATTCGTGACAAAAATGTCAGTCTTAGTCTAATACCAATATTGTCAGAATTGACGCCTGCAGAAGTTGATAAACTTCACAGGGCTAAATGATAAAGGAAACTGAAAAAGCAGATTTGAAAGGGGAATTGAATGCTCAGCTTTCTTGAGACGCCGGGGGACATTAAGAGATTCCTTGAAATAATGAGGGTTTTCCTCAAGTATGGATGGGAGACCTCGAGGGAAGTAACGCAGATGAAGGGAAAGTACCCCTTCCTGAAATGCCTTGAGGGAAGCGAGGAATGCAAGGAAGAAATCCCTGGGCCTGTGAAACTGCGCAAAATCTTTGAAGAGCTCGGCCCCACGTTCATAAAATTCGGGCAGATGCTGAGCACAAGGCCGGACCTTGTGAAAGAAGAGTACATTGAAGAGATGAAAAAGCTTCAGGACAACGTACCGCCTTTTCCTTTTGAGGAGACCGAGAAAATCATAAAGGAAGAGCTCGGCAAATCGGTTGACACGCTATTCAAGCACTTTGAAAAAACGCCGGTTGCCGCGGCATCAATAGGCCAGGTGCACCTTGCAACCATGCACAACGGAAGGCGTGTTGCGGTCAAAGTGCAGAGGCCCAACATAACGCGCATTATCGGGGAAGACCTCCGCATAATGAAGTTCATTGCAGAGCTTGTCGAGAAAAACATCACGGAAACGCACTACTACAATCCGACAAACATAGCCAAGGAATTCGGCGAAACAATAATGAAAGAGCTTGACTACAAGAGGGAAGCCACCAACGCCGAGCACTTTGGAATGAACTTCAGGAATGATGCAAACATTGTGATTCCAAAGGTTTACAGGGATTACAGCACAGCGAAGGTTTTGACGCTTGAAAGGGTGCAGGGCAGGAAAATAAGCAAGTTTTTTCACAGCAAGAAAAGCCAGCTCAAAAAAGAGATTGCAAGCCTTTACACGGACTGCTTTTTCAGGCAGATGCTTGTCTACGGCTTTTTCCAGGCAGATCCTCACCCCGGAAACGTTTTTGTGCACATCCGCAAAAACAAGCCGATACTGAGCCTTGTTGATTTCGGCATGATAGGCAGGCTGAACGAGGAATCAATAAACAACGTTGCGGCAATGATTGTGCTGATAGTTGAAAGAAACGTAAAGGGCCTGACAAGGCAGTTGCAGGCAATGGGTGTCATTGACAGCCTTGACGACGAGCAAAAATTCATGCTGGACCTCGCGGACATAATGGACTATTTTTACGACATAGGCTACGAAAAAATAGACTTTGAAGGGTTTGGAAACGCCTTGATAAGGGCAATGGTAAAGCACAAGGCAAGGGTTCCGCAGGAATACCTTCTTTTCCTGAGAAGCATAAGCGTTGCCCAGAACACGGTGGAAACGCTTGATCCGAACTTCAACCTCGTTGAAAAGGCAACGCCATATATCCAAAAAATAATGGAAGAAAAAACCAAGCCGGGTTATCTAATCAGGGCCTTCAGGGACAACTACTTTGAATTCGACAGGCTCATAAAAAGGCTTCCGGAAAGCATGTTAAAAATATTCAAAAAGCTTGAGGAAGACGACCTCAAGGTTTCGATAGAAGCCAAAAACATTGACGAGCTGAGCAGGAGCCTCAAAAAAAGCAGCAACACCATAAGCATAAGCCTCATAGTGTCGGCGCTCATCCTTGGTTCCGGAATAATGCTGTTCACAAACATCCAAACCGCAATGGGAAACACGGCTGACATAGGCGCAGCCGGATTTTTGGCGGCAATGATAATAGGCCTGCTTGCGGTAATGCGGGCACTGAGGGGATAACAGCCCTTATTCTTCAAGAAACTTTTGAAAAAAAGTTTCATCAAAAAGCCTTTTTTGCAACAGCAAAAAAGCCTTGGGAAAAATGCGCTTCGCGCAAAGCCTTTTTTGCAACAGCAAAACATAGAAAAGCAACAGCTTTTCTTGCCTCGTACCCCGCAGGGTACTCGGAAGCCTTGGGAAAAATGCTTCGCAAAAGTGGCAATGTATAAACTTTATATGCCACAAGGCAATGCTGTTTGCAATTCAAAGGCAGGTGCCCACACCCAAGGTTAACAAATCGCGCAGGCCTGTGGCAAAGCCAAGCACTATTATCACAAGCTTTATGAAGCCGCGCAAGTTTTCATTCTTTATCTCCCTGTCCACGTAATACAAAATCAGGAGCACAAGGCCGAGCTTTGCAATGACAAAGCTTAGGGGAAAAAAGTCCAGCAAAAAACCGGACAGGGGATGCTGCTCGCCGCAGAAAAAAAACTGCGTTGCGACAAGGGTTGCAAATCCGTCAAGGGCCTGCGAAGCGACACCCAGCCGGTTCAGGCCGCTTTCAAGGATTTGCTTTTTCAGCTTTTTGAAAGCAAAGACAAGCAAGGCAACTGTTGCGAATGCGAACAGCAATACTTCAAGAACTCCGAGCCATGCCCTGAAGTTCAGCATTTCAAAAAACAGCAGGGGAATGGCCGGCACAAGGCCAATGGCAGCAAAAATTTTGTAAAAAGAAACCCTGAATTTTTTTGAGGCAAAAAGCGAAACCAAAAGCGCGGCAATTGCCACAATGGCAATGAAAAGGTAAATGCCAGGCGTTACAAAATAGTAGCCTGCCTCCAGGGGATTCCAGCTGCGCGGCAGGAAAGACATATCTTCGAGCACTCGCAGGGCAGAACCGAGGAGAACGTAGGGCAATAGGGCAAGCGCAAATTTTTCGCTGAATTTTACGCCCCTCCTGTCAAGCAGCGGGAAAATTATGAAGAAAAGGAGCGCAAGCATTATTGCGCCGTAGACAAGGTATTCAACAGGGCTGTACAGGCCGTGGCCGGCAATCCTGCTGCCAAAAAAATCGTACAAAATAGCCGAGAGGTCCATCCAAAGGAATTTTTAACAAGTTAATTCTTTTATATTGGTATCATGAGCAAGGAAAAAAAGCCGGCTTCAAAACACCAGGCAAAAAAGGCCGTGGGAAAAAAATCGCATTACGGGCGGGATGAAAGGCAGCCGCGCAACCTCAAGGAGGCCCTGAAGGGAAAGCTTTCCAAAAAGGAAATGGAAAAGCTTATTGCCAGCTTTGACTCAGTAGGGAACATTGCGGTAATACAGGTGCCAAAAGGGCTTGAAAAAAAGGCAAAGGTCATTGGCGAGGCATTGCTTTCCATGAACAGGCATTTTGAAACAGTGTGCATGATTTCAGGGGAGCACAAGGGAAAGTACAGGGTTCAGCCTGTAAAGGTTGTTGCCGGAAAAAAGTCAAAGGTTGCGGCATACAAGGAAAGCGGCTGCAGGTTTGAGGTGCACTTGGGCAGGGTTTTCTTCAGCCCGAGATTAAGCACGGAAAGGCAAAGGATTGCGGGGCTGATAAAAGAAAACGAGGAAATCGGCGCATTTTTTGCCGGTGTTGGGCCATTTCCAATAGTTTTTGCCAGGCTTTCGGGAATGAAAAAGGCTTATGCCATAGAGCTCAACCCGGAAGCCCACAGGGAAATGCTACATAACATTTTGCTGAACAAGTGCCAGGGCAAAATAGAGCCGATTTTTGGGGATGTGAAAAAAATTGTTCCTGAAAGGCTTGCTGGAAAATGCGACCGCGTTGTTATGCCCTTGCCAAAAGGCGGGGAAAATTTCCTGCAGGAGGCGCTGATGGCGCTGAAGCCTGAAGGGGGAATTGTGCACTTTTACAGGTTCGTGGAAAGGGACAGGGGAGCGGAGCAGGCGATTGCGGAAATTGAAGGGGCGGCGCAAGAACTTGGCTTTGAAACAAAGGTTTTGAGGGCGGAAAAGGTAAGGAGCTTTTCCCCAAAAATCCAGCAGATGGTAATTGACTTTTGGGCGAAGAAAAAGCCTTAGCGCCAACAGGCGCGTTTTTTTCCCAAGGCTTTTTCTGAACCTGTAAGGTTCAGAAACCGTAAGAGATGCCAAAGCATCTCTAAGGTTTGCCGAAGCAAAAAGGCTTAAAATAGCATTACTACAATTCTTTGTCAGGAAACTATTTTGGCGATTGAATGGTTTTGAGACTTGTTTTTTTGGGGCCGCCTGGAGCAGGAAAGGGCACGATAGCGCAAAGGCTTTGCGAATCCCATGGATTGACACAAATCAGCACAGGCGATTTGCTGAGGGAAGAGGCTGCAAGCGGCACTGAGCTGGGCAACAAACTGAAGGCAATAATGGCCTCAGGTCAGTATGCCGATGACTGCCTTGTCGCGCAGCTTGTTGAAAACAAGCTCAGGGCGCTTGGCAAAAAAAAGGGTTTTATACTTGACGGCTTTCCAAGGACAAGCGCACAGGCGGAAATGCTTGAGGGGATACTTGAAAAGCTCGGCCTGAAGCTAAGCGCGGCTTTTGATGTTGAGGCAAGCGACAAAACAATCATTGAAAGGCTTTCGGGGAGAAGAAGCTGCGGCAAGTGCGGAAAAATCTACCATGTGAAAAACATTCCGCCAAAGGTTGCTGGAAAATGCGATGCCTGCGGTTCTTCTTTGGTGCAGAGGGATGACGACAAGCCTGAAACCGTTAAAAAAAGGCTTGAAACCTACAGGGAAAAAACCGCGCCACTCGTGAAATACTACAGGGAAAAGGGGCTTTTGAAAGTCATTGACGCAAACGGCGAGATTGAAGAAAACATGAAGAATGTGAAAAAAACGCTCAGGGGGATTGAATAAATGGTTGACCTTGTTGTTTTCGGAAGCGTCGCACTTGACTCAATAAAAACGCCTTTTGGCTCAGCCGAAAAAACGCTTGGCGGCTCTGGAACATATGCAAGCGTTGCCGCCTCGTTCTTCGCAAAGCCCGGCATTGTAAGCGCGGTCGGCTCTGACTTTCCAACGGAAGAAATGGATTTTCTGAAAAAAAAAGGAATTGACCTTGCAGGCCTTGAACTCCTGCCCGGAAAGACATTTTACTGGAAAGGCGAATACGGCATGGACATAAATGTTGCAAAAACCCTTGACGTGCAATTCAATGTTTTGAAAGACTTCAAGCCAAGGCTTCCGGAAGCTTACAGGAAAGCCGGGTTCCTCCTTTTGGCCAACAACGACCCGGAAGACCAGCTCTCTGTGCTTGGCCAAATGGAAAAAAGGCCGACACTTGTAATAGCTGACACCATGAATTACTACATTGAACACAAGAGGGACAAAGTCCTTGAAGTTGTAAAAAAAGCTGACATCTGCCTGATGAACGACGGCGAAGCAAGAATGCTTTTTAACACGCCGAGCCTTGTGAAGGCGGCAAAAGAAATACTCAAGCTTGACTCAAAGCTTGCAATAATCAAGAAAGGGGAGCACGGCGCACTGCTTACAACGGAACAAGGAAGCTTTGTTGCACCGGCATATCCTCTGGAAGACGTTGTTGACCCCACAGGCTGCGGCGACTGCTTTGCAGGGGCACTCATGGGATTCCTTGCAAGCCAGGGAAAAGTAAACGAGGACCTGATGAGAAAAGCCATAATCTACGGCTCAACCGTGGCATCATTCAACGCGGAAGGCATGGGCATGGAAAGGCTCAAAACCCTGACAAAAAAAGAAATCAATGAAAGGTTCAATGAATTCAAGGACATGGTAAGATTCTGATTCAAAGAGCCAAAAAGAAAATAGCAAGGCAGCTAATCAGAGATTTTTCTTCAACAAAGACAGCCTTCTCTCCAAAGCAGCCATCTCAGCGCGCTCTTCCTCAATCGCTTTCCTCAAATCCCTGATGCGCGCTGCAATCCTCGCTCTGGTTTTCCCAGCCTGCCTTATCACAGGCTCTTTGAGAATTCTCCTGAAAAAAGCAATGGCATCCGAATTCCATTCAATTTTCTTGCCGTGCAATTTTATCTGAAGTTTGGTCCTATCAAGAATGCTCTTTGCCTCAAATATTCTCTTTTCCAAAGCCACAATGCCTTTCCCACAAGCAGCCAACGTATCATACCGCGCTCTGCTTTCAGGCAGCTTCAATACTGATTTCCCAAAAGGGAATGGGATTATGCGCAACCCATTCGCAGAGCGCTTTTTCTTCCCGGCCATTAAAGAACTGTTTCCTGCTTTGCTTTAAAAGAGTTTGCTGGCTCTAAATTTTAAAAAGAGAACATTCCAGGAGAGGGTTTTTTGGCATTTGAAGTAAAGGACGAAAGCCTTGCAAAACAAGGCGAAATGAACATTGAATATGCAGAGCAGAACATGCCTGCCCTCAGGGAAATAAGAAAACGCTTTGAAAAAGAAAAGCCCCTGAAAGGCCTGCGCGTCGGAATGGCGCTGCATGTGACAAAAGAAACCGCAAACCTCGTAAAAACGCTGATTGCAGGCGGCGCGGAAGTGGCAATAACAGGCTGCAATCCGCTGAGCACACAGGACGATGTTGCGGCTGCGCTTGCAAAAGACGGCGTTAATGTTTTCGCATACAAGGGCGAAACAACAGAGGACTATTACAGGTTTTTGAACAAGGTCCTGGACTTCAAGCCAAATGCAACAGTTGACGACGGCTGCGACCTAATCTCAGAGATTCACAGCAAAAGGCCTGAAATGATAAAAAATCTTATAGTGGGAACAGAGGAAACAACAACAGGCGTGATAAGGCTCAAGGCAATGGAAAAAGACAAGGCATTGAAATACCCGATTATTGCGGTGAATGACAATTTGACAAAGCATTTGTTTGACAATTATTATGGAACAGGCCAAAGCACTCTTGACGGCATAATGCGCGCAACAAACGTGCTTTTTTCCGGAAAAAACGTCGTGGTTTCGGGATACGGCGACTGCGGAAAAGGGGTTTCCCTCAGGGCAAAAGGCCTTGGCGCCAAAGTAACAGTCTGCGAAGTGAACCCAGTGAGGGCGCTTCAGGCAAGGCAGGACGGCCACAATGTAATGCCGATTGCAGAAGCAGCGCCCTTGGGAGACATTTTCATTACGGTTACAGGCGACAAGCATGTCATAGACACGCAGCACATGGAAAAAATGAAAAACGGGGCAATAATGGCAAACTCCGGGCACTTTGACTGCGAAATAAACGTCAAAGGCCTCGAAAAAATGGCAAAATCAAAAAGAAGAATAAGATGGCAGCTCGACGAATACGTCCTGAAAAACGGCAGAAAAATTTATCTTTGCGCAGAAGGAAGGCTTGTAAACCTGGGGGCTGCAGAAGGGCATCCATCGGAAGTAATGGACCTCAGCTTTTGCGGGCAGGCCCTTGCGCTTGAATACGGCGTAAAAAACAAGGGAAAACTCGGGCCAAAAGTCCACTTTTTGCCCCCGGAAGTCGACAAGGAAATTTCACAGCTAAAGCTCAAGGCAATGGACATAACCATTGATGAACTGACCGAAGAGCAAAAAAAATACCTTGCAAGCTGGCAAGAAGGCACATAATTCGTAAAAAAACCTTTGGCAAATTAAGGCACTACATGGCCCCCAAAGCTGAAGGCCTGGTTTTGGGAAAACTATTAAATACCCTTTCAGGGCTATTTTGTTTATGCCTAAAGTTTTTGACGAAGAGCCTGAAGCAGGGGAAATCGGCGAAAATGACTCTGAGCTGGAAGGCAAGGAAAGCGAAACTGAAAGCTTTGGGAAAGAAGGCGGCACAGAGGATTTTGGGAAAGAAAGCCACCAGGAAATAGACCCAAACACCCTTGAAGCCGTGCCACAAGGCCAGGAAAAACAGTACCTTGTGGATTTGATTGACCAGCCTGCCTGGAAAAGCATACTTATAGAGCTTGTCAAAAGCAACAAAATGGACCCCTGGAACATTGATGTTGTCGAACTCGCCGATTTGTACTGGCAGAAGATTCAGCAGCTTGAAAAACAAGACTTGCGCATTCCGGCAAATGCAATCCTCGCTTCAGCCATACTGCTCAAGCTCAAGGCGCGTAGCATAAAATTGAGCAGTGTGGAAGAAGAGGACGAAACAGAGGCAAAGGAAATAAACAGGGAAGAGCTTGCAATGATTGAAGAAGCCATTCCCGAACTTAGGGGGCAAAGGCAGTTCAGGGAAGGCAGGATTTCCCTTGACGAACTGGTTGCAAGCATTGGCGAAATTTTGGAAAAAACAAAGCAAAAGAAAAACATCCTGCGCGACAAGCAACTTCCGGAATTCAGGCTTGAATTCAACAAGGGAGGCGCGGCGGAACAGGTTGACAAGGTATTCACAAAAATCAGGAAAATGGCGGACAGCCAAGGGCTGGTAATGTTCTCGGCACTGCTTGAAGAAAACACGCCGATTGCAATGATAAACTGCTTCATCCCCATCCTGTTCCTTGCAAACAGCGGCAAAATAAACGCCTGGCAGGAAGAATGGTTCGGGGAGATTTTTATTAGCTTGATGAAAGAAGCAGAAAGAAAGGAATAAAAAGAAGGGAAAACAAAAAGGTTAATGGCGATAATTAAATGCCGTTAAAGCCAATCAAGCCAATCGACAGAAGAAGCGTAAAAAACCCGCTTGATAGAAGAACAGGAAAGGACAGAAGAGTACGGGATATAGGTTTTGAATATGCAATTACCAGCCCACATCCTGAAGACGCTATTTATGGAATAACCGAAAGGCGTTCCGGCAAAGACCGAAGAAAAAAATCGTGAATACCAATATTCGCGTTCCAAAGGAATATTCACGGCAGCGCCCATAACAACAAAGCCCTTGTTTTATATTGTAAACTATGAACCCATCGTTATATTTAAATATACAATTGTATTTTGTATTGTTATGCTGGAAAAATATGCTCTGATAAAGGCAATTCGCGTTTTGACTTCCGAGCCCATGAAAAGCTTTTCCGTCAGGGGGCTGGCAAGGGAAACGTGCCTCAGCCCAGGAGCCACAAGAACCGCATTAGATTACATGCGCAATAAAGGCATTGCTTGCCTGAAAATCATTGGCAAGACTTACCAATACCGGGCTGACTTGGAAAACCCTTTGTGCAGGCAGTGGAAGATTCTCTTTAACCTGGACAAAATTGCAGATTCCAGAATTGTGGAGCAAACCGTGAAAAAAATGCAGCACCCTATTTCTATTCTGCTGTATGGCAGCTTTGCAAAGGGGACAAATGACGAAAAAAGCGACATTGACCTGCTTGTCATTTCCAGCCAAAAAGCCAAAACCGACTTTGGTTTTACAAACAAACTCGGCAAAGAAACCAATTTTTCGCTCTTCTCGCTGTCAGATTGGAAAAAGAAAGCTGTTGAGGACAAAGTATTTTATGAAAATGTCATTTATGACTCCATTGTTTTGTTTGGGGAAAAGCCCGTGGTTACATGAACACTGAACAATGCCTGGAACAAGGCCTGCTGGCAAAATCGAAACCCGACCCGGAAAAAGCAAAATCTTCAATTGAAATGGCTGAGCACAAGCTGGATCTTGCCGAAGCCGAATTCGAACACAACCTGTTTGAAAGCGCAATCATCAGCGCTTACGCATCCATGTTTCATTCAGCAAGAGCGCTGCTGTTCAAGGACGGCTTTAAGGAAAGAAGCCACTTTGCAGTTTATGTTTACATCAACGAAAAATACGGCGGCAAAATTGAAAGAAAATACCTAAGCGAACTCAATGCCCTTCGATTGCAGAGACACGACCTCATGTATGGCTTGGAAAGGAACAGCGAAATCCAAGAGTCAGATGCGGACACAACAATCAAAATAGCGAAAGGCTTCCTGCAGGCAATCCGGAAAATAATGCAAGAAAAATTATGGTCACACCCTGCAGAAGCAAAAAAGATTTTGTGAAAACGCAGAAATTTATGCCGTGCTTCACGCCCGGCGAGATTTTAGATACGCTTTAGCCAAAGCATCCCTTTCCACCGCAGAAAGATTTCCCTTAAAAACAGATTTTTGCAACAGCCTTTTCCCTGAAGCCCTAACCGCAGCCAAATCGCTTTGCAATGACACAACCCGCTCAAGCTTTTCCCTAACTGCATCCCTCACAAACTCGCTCTTGCTTTGGTAAAGCCCGGTTTTAGAAACAACGGCATCAATTGCCTTTGAAAAAGAAGGCTCTGCAACAAAACTAATTGTAGTGGACATAACAAAGACAAACAGCCAAAATCAATATAATAGTATACTATTAACCCGTAGTTCACCGCGGCCCAAGGAAGCGCAATGAAATCGGAAAAATTAATAACCCTGAGCCATTATTCTCTATTTAATGGCGAAGAGAGCGGAAAAGAAAAGTTTGAAGGTTGTTGCGCTTTTGAGTGGAGGCATTGACAGTGCTGCGGCAGTAGGGCTTGCTTTGGAACAGGGCCTGGATGTTGTTGCACTGCATTACTGCACTGTGCCTTTTGCGGATGAAAGGAGCGAAAAGAAAGCGAGGGATGTTGCAGAGCATTTGGAAAAAAGGTTTGGCAGAAAAATAAAGCTGGTGATAGTGCCTTTTGGGAAGGTTCTTGCCGAGATTGCAAAAAACTGCGAAAGGAAATTCAACTGCGTTTTATGCAGGAGAATGATGCTGAGAATTGCCGAAAAACTTGCAAAAGAAGAGGGCGCCAGCGCATTGCTGAGCGGCGAAAGCCTCGGCCAGGTTGCATCGCAGACACTGCCCAATCTCAGTGCAGAGGCAGGTGCTGCCAAGATTCCGATAATAAGGCCCTTGCTGGGCATGGACAAGCTTGAAATAGAGGCAATCGCAAAACGAATGGGAACTTTTGAAATAAGCATTCTGCCAAGCAGCTGCTGTTCAATTCCGGAAAAGCCAAGCACTGCGGCAAAAAAAGCAGTAATTGAGGAATTTGAGAAAAAACTGCCTGTACAACGGCTTGTTTTGGAAGCGTTCAATGCAAGAAAAGAAGGTGGAAATTAGATGCTCTTTGAAGATTTTTTATGCAAGAAATGCAACAGCGGCAAAAACATCCAGTTCATGCCAAAAAAGCACTTTAGGCTTGAATTGGGCAAGGCGGCAAAATTGCTTGAAAAGAAAGGCGCTCTAATTGAAATTGAAACCCCTTCGCTTCTAATTTTAAGGCTGCAGGGGATGCAAATTGACCTGAATGCAAGCGGCAAAACTACTGCAAAAACAGTTGATAAAGAAAATGCGGAAAAAGCATTTCAAGAAGTGCTGCCTGCCCTTAAAGAAAGCGAATTGAAAATAAAACAGCCCTAAATTTTGCCTTCCATTGCCTTGACATCCTGCTTTACCTGTTCAGGGGTTTTCTCAAGCCCGTGCTTTGAAAAATAGGTTGCGACATTTCTCAGGTCCCTTTCAAAAAAGGCCTCTGCCTCAGGATGCGAAGTTAGAACAGCCTGCCCAACGTCAATGACCACAAGCTTTTCATTGTTGTTCAAAATGTTGTATTCCGAGAAATCGGCGTGGACAAGCTCTGCCTTGAACAACAGCCTTGCAAGAAAGCCAACCATGGCCTTGTAAGCCTTTTTTATGTCCCTGGCAGGCGCTTCCCTCAAAGTCGGCGCCGCTTTTCCCCCCTTCCCGATGAATTCCATCACAAGCACATTCTCAAAAAAAACGATTGGCATGGGACAGGCAACGCCTGCCTTGTTCATAAGCAAAAGGTTCTTGAATTCCTTCTGCGTCCACGCTAAAACAATATCGCGCTTGCTTCCCTTGACCTTGCCAAAGCGCCTGTCGCCGTCAATGTAAACACGCATCCTGTTGAAATCAGAGGTTCCGGTTTTGTAAACCTTCACGGCCCTCGCATTGCCGGCTTTGTCCACAGCCTGGAACACATGCGCTTCCTTGCCAGTGCTAATCACATGCTCAACCATTTCAAAATAGCCCCTCGTGGCAAGCCTGTGCAAAGCCTGAATCGTACGCCTGTCAAAGACCTTTGCAAATGTTTTCCTTGCCTCTTCTTCCGGCACAAATTTCCTTAAATCAAAATCTTCCTTCCCTTCGCTCTGCATGAAAAATAATTGGCTAAAGCAATTTAAATTACCAATTGGCAGGGAAAATCCGGCATCAGAATATTTTTATTCCAAGTGCGCTGTGTTATTAACCATGAAACACGGAGGGAGCCGCAGATATTGGTTGATGCCTAAAGGCGGGCAAATTCCCGTCGGCCCTGGGAAACCAAATGCCGAAAGGGAAGCGCCTTATTTGAAATGGATTCGAAAACAAAGAGCATTGTATTTCGCCGGAATAAAAGCGCCAAAAGGAGTAAGCCTTGAAGAGGCCATGCGACTTTCCAAAAAAGGAGCGCGCCAAAAACAATTTGCAGAGCTTAGGGCAATGGTCAGCATTAACAATTATGCTTCTTTCGGGATTCCTTTTGAGATTAAAGCAGGCGGAAAACCCCTGGGGCTTGTGATGCTTGTTCCGGATGCAAAGCTGCTCAGGAATAGGATAGCAAAGATTGCGGTAGCGCTGAATCAGACCCTTGCGCTAATCCACAATAAGTCCAGCGATATCTTGCGCCTAATTGGCCCAAATAATTTGCCCAATCTGGCTCCCTCTCAAGAGCCGCGTCAAGCAACCAGGCGAGACCGCTTATTTATGGTACTCTATACGCCGCTTGAAATGCACAGGGCAGGAATTTTATTTTCTTTTAAACCCAGCCGGCATGAAAATATTTCTGAATTAGATGCAGGCAGATTGCTTTACAGGCGCTGCCCGGAAGTGTTTTCAACAAAAGTGGTCTTAAATGATGAAGGCAAAGCGCTTCAAAACGCTGGCAAGCTTGAAATTGACCCGGACAAAATAATCACTATTAAAAGAAAATAGAAAATGGAATTCATTCGAAGCTGAATTCCTTCAGTTCTTCCAAAGTGCCCAGGTCATTCGCCTTCAGCATTTTTCCGCTCAGCGTGTACAAGACATTGCCTATGTACAGCGCCCTTTTCACGCTGTAATCGTCGCCAAAGTAATAGCCCCTCTTGAGCTCTTCTTCAGGGGTTATGTGGGTTATCCTGCCCCTGAGCACAAAGCCCTCTTCAAGGTTCACCTTGAAAACAAAAGCGCCCTGGAAAACGTATTCTCCGTAAGCAGGCCATGACTGGCCCTCATCCAAGGGCTTTTTGTCGCTTTCCGGAATCTCAGCAAGCATTATGGGCAAAACAAGCAACTCTTTTTCCTTGTCGTACAAGAAAGCCTTGTGGTCCTGCAATGCATAGCTGTCAGTGCCCCTGTCCCCGATGACAATCTTGTGCATTTCCACAGGGTGCTCAACATCGCTCACGTCAAAGATAGCCATCTTCATGCCCTGGTACCATGCAAAGTCGCCTTTTGCCGACTCAATTGTTTCCTTGCCTATTCCGATTATGTGCGTTTCATCTATTGGATGCAAATAATCGGAGTAACCGGGAATCTTGAGCTTGCCCAAGACCTTTGGTTCCACAGGGTTTGACAGGTCAATGACAAACAACGGGTCAACCTTTTTGAAGGTTACAAGGTAAGCCTTTGGGCCCATGAAGCGCGCGCTGTAAATGCTTTCGCCTGGCGCAAGGTCTTCAAGCTTTCCGATTGTTTCCATTTCCTTGTTCAAAACATACAGGCAATTTGAGCCATTCCACCCGATGGTTGTGGCAATCCTGAAATTTCCCTCAAATTCGTCCATTGAAAACTGGTTCAGGACGCGGCCTGGAACCCTGCCCTGCCCAATGTAACCAATCTTGCCTTCGGCAAGGCCAAACTTGTTCACAACTGTTTCCTCGGTGTCACCCCAAACAGCCCTTTCAATCTCGCCGGCGGGCGTTCCCTCAGGCAGCAGTGTTTCCCTCGGAATCCACACGCTTGCCTCAAGGTAAATGTTTTCCTGCGAGGCAAAAACGCCCTGCGCGCTTCCGGCAATTGTTTCCTTTTCAAGCGCGCCGGAACCAAGGTTCATTGAGGCAAGGGTCACAAAGCTCTGCGCAGGCATCGGCAGAAGGTAGCCTATTTCGGTTGCCTCCGCAACCTTTTTCTCAACGCCATCATCAGCCATCAGGGGAATCATGCATTCTTCATTGCTTTCATCGCATTCCCTGTAGCTCGGCCAGCTGTTCACAACAAAGTAAGCATTTTCCCCGACAAGCCTTGAGGCCAAATAACTGCCTTCAAACTCAAGCTCTTTTTCAAGCACAGGAGAAGCCCTGTCGGAAATGTCATAAAGCCTTACAACAGCCCTGCTGCCGCCCCAAAAGTAAGGCATTCGCTCAATTGACGAAACGCCTTTTATTCCATCACAGTCTTCACAGCCATAATTAACGTATTCGCTCCCAAAAAGCAGTAGCCTGTCGCCGGAAACAAACATTTCTATCGGCGATAATCCGCCAAGCTTTGTTTCCGAAACAATTTTAGAGCCCTCAACAGGGTAAGCGTCGGTAATCACAAGCTCTTCACCGGCAAAATTGTAAACGTACTTTCCGTCAGTCTTCACAATGTCAGCCTCATCAACACCCTGCACCTGCACATTGGTTGTGGAAAAATCCGAAGATTGTTCTTCCGAAACGGCTTTGCCTGCAGAATCAGCATTGGCGGCCATTGGCACTGCAACGCCGCCCATTGTTTCCCACATGCCATTGCGCACGCCGCTCCCCGCTTCCTCAAAAGCTGCCTTCAAATCAGAATAGCTTTGAAAGCGCGGAATCTCCTTGAATTCCGGGCCGGAAGGGCCGATATGCCAGTTAGGGCCAGCCGGCACATCAATCGGCGCCATATAAGGGTATGCGATTACCGCCACGGCGGCAACCATGACCGCAACAAAACCAAGCAAAAGATTTGTGCTGGAATCCAAAACAAAATCGCCTAAACAATTATGCACACCGATGTTTAAATAATGGTTTTTTTGCTTAGGCAAAAGCCTTTTTTGCTTGCGAAACATTTTTCGTAAACCTTTTGCTAAAAGGTTTGAGCAAAAAAGCCATGGGAAAAAGTGCCTTCGGCAGAATGCTAACGAATAGCAACGTGCTCCTGCATTGTCTTTAAAGCAGAAAAGCACAATCTATTAGATAGTGATTTGGCTTGAGGGGAAGAAAAAGGCGCCTGAAGAATTTTGAGCAGAGGGCAGGGGCGTTTGTGCGAAACCTGAATACGGGTTCAATGCTTGTGAATCGTGATAAAAAAGTGCTTGTTGGCACCGGCCAGCACAAGAGGCTTATTGCAAAAAGATGGCCTCTTGACCTGCGTGTTGCCAACGAAGCCTATTCTGTGCTTATGCATTCTTTTGGGGATTTTGGCAATCCAAAATTGTTTGTTTTGGTGAAACCAGCCTGCTCATATGAAACAGGCATTCAAGAATATTTTGAAAAGCCATCAGTTGCAGAATTGGTTGATTTTCTTGAAGCCAAAAAATCCCGCTTGCCTTCTTCTTATCTTAAAAGGGAACAAGCCTTGATTTGCAAGCGTTTCACTAATCATCCATTGAACAAAGGCATTTCCTTGGAAAAACTGCGCGCTGCTTTGGGTGAACTGAAAGACTGCTGTGCCAAGGTATCCATCGGGAAGATGTTTGAGCATAACATAATTGTCCTTGGCCAGAATATGGATGGAAGAATCAGGCTTGCAATGGTTGATGTCTGAATGTTTTCACAAAGGCAGGCCTTCAGGCAAGCCATTTCTTTCAGCAAAAGAATCAGATTGGCAGGCCTTCAAGCACGCCCTTTCTTTTGAACCATTCAACCTGGTTCCCGAAAAAGCGCCACATTATGTCGCCCTTGCTTGGCTGGAAATCCCAAATCTTGACAATCACAAGGTCGCCTTCCCTTACCCAAACGCGCTTTTTGAGCTTGCCGGGAATCCTGCAGCCCCTTTCAACGCCGTCCTGGCAGACTGCCTTGACCTGGTTTGCGCCCATGAGCTTTGACACAACGCCAAAAATCTCGCACTTTTCCTTGTTGGGAAAACGCAGCTTTCCAATGCTTTCAGAACTCGTCTTGTCTTTCCTGTTTTTGTTGCTCGGCATGCATACTCCTTTACCAATTCACATTCAACTATATTTTAAATATTTGCACGTGCTGTTCACAACTGTTTGTAAGTGCTTTCTTTCCTTCTTTCAATAAACAATACCCTGATGATTTTTTGTTCCCAAAAGACGGTGTAGGTTACCCTGTAGCTTGACAGCCTTATCCTGTAAGTGTCGTCTTTTCCGCCAATCTTTTTCAAGTCAAATTCTTTTGCGGGAACAGGCGCATCTTGCAAGCGCAAAAACAATTGTTTTAGGCGCTGCTTTATTTTTTCATCGCAGTTTTTGATGAATTTCTCCGAATTGTTGCTGAACCTTGCTTCAAACAAGAAAAAACCGCCTTTCAACATCGCCAGAATTAAGCGCTTGTCAGCAGCCAAATATTTCTTTAAAGGGCTTTTCCTTGCCGGCAAGCATTTCTTTTTCTGTTGCCCTGATTGCAGCCAATTCCTTGGCACTGACTTTTTCTTCCGAAATAAGAACGCTTTTCACTGTTTCAACCTCTTTCCTAAGCGATTTTATTTCCTTGTAAAGCATTTCCATTGTCACGTTAGCCATAAGCAAACACCAATAGGATAAATGCAAAAAGAACTATAAAAAACCGACAGTTTAAAACAACGGAAAATGCACCGCGCCAAAAAAAAAAGCAAGTCAGATTTTAAATATTTGCACATGTTTTACGCCCGAAAGGTCAATGACGTTTTCTTCGGAAACAACGCCTTCGGCTAATGCAATGGAAACAGCCTTGTTTCCCACAATGTTTATGTTTTCAAACTCGCGCAGCCTGGCCCTCAATTCTTTTTCGGAGAGCCCTTCCCCGCCGTAAAACCACTTGCTTACGGCAAAATCAGCCAAAGGCCCTTTCAGGGTCTTGCCGCACAATTCCTTGTCGCAAACGGCAAGAACCTCGCTTTGCCCAAAACCGTGAACCTTGCAAAGGATTTGAACCAGCCTCCTTTTATACTTCAAAGCCCTTTTACGCTGCTTATTGCGCCGCAGGCCTCGCATTTCAGCATCCTGATGCCCTGCTTTTCCATTACCTTTGTGTCAGGCCTCTTGCATTCCGGACACAGAATAAACTGGTTGACATAGCTCGTTATAAGGCCGTTAACCTGCCCATGGTCAAACTTTCCGCTCAAAACAAGCCTGTTGTTGTCATCAATTGCGGCGGAGGTGGCTGTTTCCTTTGCAATGAACTTGAACATGTGCTTGCCATCCCTGTTTATTGCCTTGAGAATTGCCGAAAAATTCTTTATGATGGTCTTATTGCCCTGCACAAAAGAATCCGCAAGCGGCATCTCAAAACGCTCATGCTTTTTTGTGCTCTCAGGAAGCCCTGCGTAAAGCCGCTCAAGCATTTTATCATAATCCATTTTCATCACTTTTTGGCCTATAAACCAATTAACCCCTGCGAGCATTTTTAACCCTTTTGCCGAAGGCGTTTTTCCCAACAGCCTTTTGGAAAAACCGAGTGCCCTGCAGGGTACGAGGCCCGCAAAGCCATGCTTTGCTTGGGGCTGGCGAAAAAAAAAGGGAAAATTTCTTTTCCCAAGGCTTTTTTGCCCAAGCAAAAAAGGCTTCTTTCTTTCCCAAGGCTTTTTTGCCCAAGCAAAAAAGGCTTCTTTCTTTCCCAAGGCTTTCTTTCTTTAGAAAGAAAGGCTTAAAGAAAACATTATTAATTGTGCAATTGTAATAGCTACATGGATTTTTCCATTTTTGTGACAAGCCCGCAGGCAGCGGCGGAATTCTTCAGGGACCTTGTTTATGGCAACCCCTGGGGCATCATCATACTGTTTCTTTTTACAATAGTTGCAAATGCCACGATTTTCTTTCCCATTATTGTGGAGCCGGTGGTGTTTGTCGTGGCCGCCTTTGCGCCAAACCTTGGCACGGCACTGCTCGTCGGCATAGTCACAGGCACCGCGGCGGCAATCGGCGAAATGTCGGGATATTTGGTTGGCATGGTCGGCGTAAACACGCTGAAAAAAATGAAGAAAGGGCAGGTTGAAAAAACATTTGAAATCGGGGAGAAGCTTGCCAACAAGGGAATGTCAATAATTTTCATTTTTGCTTTCACGCCATTGCCTTTTGATATTGTGGGAATCGCCGCAGGAATAATAAGGTACGATTTGAGAAGGTTCTTTTTTGCAACCTGGGTTGGCAAGGTTTTAAGGTATTCTTTGGTGGCAGTGGTAGGATTCGTAGGAATGGAGTCAATTCCCTGGCTTGCCCACCTGCTTGGCATGTGACAAAGGTTTAAAAATATGAAAAAAGAAGTATAATATAAGGTGAAAAGAAAATGGTAGTAAGGGTTACAAAGGCAATCAGGGATAGGAACGAAACGAAGGCACTTCTTGAAAGGCACAGAAGGGCACAAGCCAAGCAACGCAGTAGGGCACAAGCCAAGCAACGCAGAGAATACCTGCAAAATCTCAGAGCAGCCGAGCGCGATTTCAAAAGAGCCCAGGGCCAGTCCAGTGGAATTCATGGCCATTCCAAGAAAAGCAGAAGAAGGGTTGTTTAACTTTTTTTAAAAGCCAATTGCCTTTGAGGCAAGCCAGGCGATTATCATGAGCACTGCCTGCGGAGGCAATGCAGGCAAGGCTTTCCCAATGTGCCTGCTCACCCAGCCTATTGTGAAAAGCAGGCCGATGAGGGAGGCCGCAAGCACCATCAAAGCAGGGACAATGAAAAAAGGGTAGGTCACTATGCTTGCGTTCATGACGCTTACGGCAAAAACAAGCGGCAGGACAAGGTCGCCTGTGCCAAGCTCAAACTGGTGCTCTTTGGTCGGAATTGCAACCGTAAAGGCAAGGTTTTTGTTCGAAATTCCTTTTGCAAGCTTCACCATGTGCTTTGTCTTGAAAACCGCGATGAAATCATAAACCGACAAAAGGATCAGGAAAACAAGCACAGGAATCACGCCCAGGGAAATTCCTATGAGTGCGCCAACGCCTGCAACGGAAATGATTGCGGCAAGGTTCCTGATTGAAACATTTTCAGGCAAAAGAAGCCTCAGTGCAACAAGCTCAAAAGCGAAAAGAAAGGCAAGTCCCGGCAAAAAGACGCTGAAAACTATTATGGAAGCCGTGAACACCACAAAGAATTCAAACAGCCTGAACAGGCCGGCGCCCTTGAAAAATTTCATGAATAACAGCAGCAGCAAGGTGAAAAGAAGAATGCCGCCGATTAAGGCAAGTGCATTCACAGGGTCGTCAGGGTTGTCGGTGAACACGGTGGGCTGTTCCATCTGCCCTGATTCAATATCGGCAATAAGGGAAGAGCCGACAACAAGGCCGATTGCCTGTGTTGCCAGAAAAAGGGCAACAAGCTTTACAAGAACGCTCTGCATGGCAAAAGAAAAAAGGGAATTAGTGCTTAAATAACTATTTTATCGCTTTTGGGCAAAGGATAACGGGCTTTTACTCGTTTCTCGTCGGCTTGAGGAAATTGTGCCTTGGCCTGTAGAGCTCGCCGTTTTTTTCGAGCTTTGCTATGAGGTCACGCGCCCTTTCCGCGTCAATTCCCTGCACAGAAGCTTCGTTGAGCACATCCTGCAACGGCACATTGTCCTGCTCTTTCGCCTTTTCCCTCAGGATGGTGAGGATTTTGCGCATGTTCGTAACTTGGGTGTGAGTCTGCCCGGTCATAATGATGTCATAATCAATCTTGCCTGTTTCAGGGTCTGTGACAACATCGCTCAAAGAAGCCTTCACAAGCCTTATTGCCCTTTCAGCGTCCTCTTTTTCCGCAATGTCGCTTAAGCGCACCCTTGCGCTTGCCTCTGAAAGCCTTACAAGGCCCTCAAGCTGCCTGTGGGTTGCCGCATAGCTTCCCTCTTTTCGCCCAATGTCCCTCAGCCCGATGTAAAAATCACCAATGAGCTGTATTGCCTCCTTGCTCATTATCGGGAAAACGTTTTGCCTTGCATAGGAAATGTATTTTCCCAGCAATTCCGGCAGTATCGGCGGCGAGGAAATAAGGTCAATGTCATCCTGGTCTTGTTTCAGCATGACCCTGCCCTTTTGCTTGTACTGTGAAATCATTTCCCCGCCCTTGTGCGTTTTGAGGATGTGCGCCGTGATTGCCTCGTCCTTTGTCTTGTCCAAAACGTCCTTTATCATGAAGAAAAGGTCAAACCTTGAAATCAACGAAGCCGGCAAATTAATCTGCTCAATGAAAGGCTGGTAGGGCTCAAACCTTGACATCTTTGGGTTTGCCGCGGCCAAGATGCTTGTGTCGGACTTGAACCTTGTGACAATGCCAGCCTTTGCTATTGAAATCATGCCCTGTTCCATTGCCTCGTGCATTGCGCTCCTGTCCTCTGCCTCCATCTTGTCAAGCTCATCCACCATGCAAACCCCGCCGCTGGCCAAAACAAGCGCACCAGCCTTCAATGTCCAGCCGCCCTCGCCAAAATCGTCCTTGACTGCAGATGCAGTGTTGTGCACAAAAATTCCGTTTGCAACAAAATTATGGTTTTTTTCAACCGAGAAATCATAAACAAAAGGGTATGCCGACTCTATGCAAACCTTTTCCGCAACTTGCTCCCACATCACATCAGATTCCGCCAATTGCTTCAACAATGAATTGCCAAGTGCTTGCTCGCCTGCAAGCCTTTGCAGCTTTTCCTTTGAAATGTTTGACCTGCCACTGCTGTAAATCCACTCTGCTTTCTCCGCTTTCAGCAGGCTTTGAATTTGCGGAACAACATCAATGTTTGTGTTGCCTTTTGGAACGCTTGTTGCAAGTTCCTGCAATTTCTCTTTTTTTCGCGCAAGGTTGAATCCGATGTGCTCTTTGAACAGCCCAACGCTTTCTTTGCCCATTATTTCAATGCAATACTGATTGTGCCTGCTTGTGACAGAGATTTTTCTGCCAACGGCAAGCACGCCGGCTTTCTTTCTTTCCCTTAATTTGCTTCTGATGCCGAATTTTAGCAAAGAAAGCTGCACGCTTTGCGCCAAATCCCTGCTAATCGTTGTCATGCCAATGCAGTGACTGTCTTTGCCACTGCAAACCCAGCCGTCGGTGTCAAACAAGCCCTGCAAGAGCTTTGAAAGAATATTGTTAGGCATTTCCGAGGCAAGATGCGAAATTCTTATTTTGCCTTTCCTTTTATCCAGGCCAAATGCCTTCAAAAGCTCACAAACAGCCCTGAATTTTATTCTCCTGGCAGGAACCCTGACTCCATCATCAATCTTCTCAGCTTCCAAGCCAAACAAATCCAGGGCAATGTTGTCAACTTCCTGCAAAAGCTGCGGTGAAGCGCTGAAAATCCTCAAAGACGCACTTCTATCGGCCTCATACAGGCTGCCGTCACCCAAAGCCAAGCCGGCCAAATAAGCAAGCCGCTCGTTATCCAAATATCGCGGAATTTTCATTTCCTTTCCATAGCTTATGAAAATCGTGGAAACACACCCTGAAAGCGCTTCCAATGAAAATCCTGCCTCTTTGCCAAGTTCAACAAAATTCTTCAAAGAAATGCCGTGATAGAATTTTTTGTTCCTGATTGAATAAAGCGTATTCCTGCTTTTGCCAATGCTTTTGGCTATTTCCTGCAAAGAACCGTACTTTGCCATAAGCCCGTCGGTTATTTCCTTCAATTGCACTGCAACATTGTCCTTTATCCGCACGTTTTTGTCATGCGCAATTATGCCGATTGCAGGAATGTTTTTTCTGCCGCCTTCAGGCAGTTTTCTTGCGCAGGCAATGAAATCGCCTTCGCTTATTTCCTGCGCCTCAACCCAGCCAACATTGCCCTCTTTTAGTCTAACAAGAGAAGTATGCGGCGTGAGCTCAAGCTCCTTTCCGAGCCTTGTCTTCACCCTAAACATTTTTTCAGGGGCTTTTAGCCTCCAAATCTTGGAAATTTTTCCCTCTTCGGCTTTTAGCCCATTGTCCAAAGAAAGGCTCTTTCCATCAAAAATATTTGACCATGCGCCGGGAATTTCCTCAAACGCTTTTTCATTGCAGAAATTTTCTTCAACAAAGTCTTCAATCCTCTTAAAGCCATTGCCATTCAGCACCAAAGAATCAGGCGCAATGCACAATCCAACGCCGCTCGTGGTTTTTCCCGCGGTGTAAATGCTTTTGGGCGCAATGGTGTTTGCGGCCTGAAGAAGCTGAGATTTGCCTGTGTTGTGCGAGATGACACCGTTTGCTATGAAACGATGACTGCCAGGAACTTCAATATCAAAAACATCTTCCGGCTCATGCTGAATAATTTTTACTATTTTTTCGCTTCGTTGGGAATTAAACCCTGCAAAAGACTTTGCTTCTTCCGCGAGTTTTTTTAGTGTAGCCCGTTTCTTTTTTGAAGCAAACCCGATTTTTTTCGCAAACTTTATGATGTCCCTGCCCCGCCTTATTTGAAGTGAATTCCCAGTTATTCTGCCGTGAATGCCAAACCTGAGGAGAAGCACTTGCAGGTCCCTTAGCAGTTCAATATTTTTTGCCTTAAATGAAACAGCTCTCCTCCCCCGCCCATTGTTGAAAACGCAACCGTCTGCGGTAAAAAGCCATTTCAAAAAGGATGCCACAACCTTGTTGCCTGACTTAAGTATGGGGTTTGGAACACGCTTTTCCCTCAAAAAGAGCAAGTTTTGCGAAATGCTTTTCGAATAAATGCTTGCATAATTCAGCCAGACTTTTCTTCCCTCAAGCTTTCTTCTTACAACAGAGGATTTTATCGCAAACAGGTTTTCACACATTTTGAGAAGCGGCTCCAACAGCTCTTTTTCATTATCCGCCACAACAAAGGCCGTTTCATAGTTTCTAACCCAGCCGTCTCCAACCATATAACCCAAAAAAGAAGCCAGCTCCGGTGTAACCTTTTCAGGTAAGGAACCCTTGAATTTGCTCCCGCCAATAGGCGGCAATTGGTTAAAGCCAGTCTCAATGTAACGGGTAATCGTGCAGGGAATTCCAGTCACTACCGCAACCTTGTCCCCTTCTCTGAATTCGTCAAGGCGCTTCCAATTTCTTGCAACACGGCTGTTTTCTTTTGAAATGCACAGAAGAGGGTGGTTTGGCGTTCCCTTGATGCTTTTTCCACTCTCTGTAACTATTTCAATCACAGGCTGGCTCTTGTAATAATGGAAAACAGTTGCTGTATCCCTTTTCGCGCCACCCTGCCCTGTGAGCACCTGCAGGTTTATTTCCTCCAAGTGCCTTGAACCAATGCTGCCGATTTTTTCAATTGCACCATTGCCAAGCACAATCCTTTCATCAGCAACAAGGCAACCAGGGTCACCCACCAACAAAACGTGGATGTTTCCCCTCACAGTCTGGTTGCCGGGCAGGTTCTTCTTGACGCCGCCGAACAACTGCAGGATGATTGATT
This sequence comes from archaeon, assembly GCA_041645325.1. Classification (GTDB taxonomy): domain Archaea; phylum Iainarchaeota; class Iainarchaeia; order Iainarchaeales; genus JAFCCL01. The sequence continues at coordinate 20,598 of JBAZQI010000001.1, read as the reverse complement.
CCTTGACCTTTTCGTGGCCGTAAATTGCGGGCGCAATGCTTTTTATAAGCGTTTCATAAATGTCAGGGCTTGACGCCAAATCCTTTATTTCCTTTTCCTCTTCAGGCGATATCTCAACGTCAAGGAATTCGCGCTGGGTTTCCTCCAAATGAAAGGCCTCAAGGTACCTGCCGTAAACTGTTTTCTTCTTGTCCGGCACCGCAAGCCTCAGTACCCCTGTAAATCTTGTCTTGTCCCCTGCACTTATCCTGTTGACAAGGTCGTCGGCAATGTATACCTGCAATGTAGAGGCCTGCTCGTTTCCCTTCAGCCTTTCCAAGGGCTCCTGTATTTCAACACGCTGGCTGTCAATGAACTCGGATTGCTCCGGCACAAGGTCAAAGTCCCTGTGCCTGCATTCGCAGAAAGAAGGCATTTTGAGCTGCTGGTCATCCTGCACTTTCTCGTAAGTGTTGCCGCAGTGCCTGCATTTCCACACCGCAACCTTGAGCTTTGGCAGCACAGTGGTAATCTGCCTTACAACACCTTCAACCGCAATAAACTTTCCAAGCTGTGCAGCGCTTATGTCCCTCACCAAAGGCTCATGCTCTTTCGGGATGTTGAAAAAGCGCACATGCGGAGAAAAGATTTCAATTTCAAGCGCAGGAACCTCAATCTGCTCAATCGCGTCCTTTGCGGCTTCAAGCAGCAGGTCAGGAGAGTCCAAAATCGCGTCCGCAAGCTCTATGTCAAACTGCTCAAGCAGCCTGAAGTCAACCTCAAGGCTTCTCTTGTCAGGATAGTTTTCAACAAGCCGCTCCAATTCCTTCTTGTAATTGGCCTCAAAAAATTCAAGAAACTTGGAAACATAGGGGCTTTCGCTTCCCTCATCAGGGGAAATTTGCTTCGCACCAGCCTTCCCCGCTTTTGCAGAAAAATCAGGGGAAAAATCAGATTCATCATCAGCATCTTCCTCAAGCGCCATTTTCTCCCCCCACCATAAAAAAAATACCCTTTTTTCCCTTTAAAAGCACACCCCAAGAGAGCAGGCTTCCGGTAATTCCCTTATTCCAAAAAAAATATGGCATTCCGCCGGCTATTGTGTCGGGAACCAAAAAATTCGTGTTGGGTATGAAAAAATTCCCTTTAAGTATTAGTGCGCCGAAATAATTATAGGTAAGCAATTGCGAAAGCAAACCGGCCAAAGGAGAAAGGATTTGGAAAGCGAACTGCACCCTTACCAGAAAGGAATAAAAGGGTTTGATTAAAACCCCATCACATCCAATTTCGAATTTTTTCTTAGGACTCTGCTTTTCTCGGCTTAAACCTTTGCCTTCGCTGCGCTCAGGACAAAGGATTTAATGCCTCCAAAAGCAGCAGAGACGTCCACGAAAAAATTCATTCTGAATGGAGGTGATGATGGATGAGTTTTTCTCAAAAACTTTCAGAAACAAAAGGCAATCCATTCAGCGACGGCTTTTCCTTTGACGACTTGCTGCAAAACATGAATAGGGAGGGGTTTCAGTGATTAGCGGAAACCTGCTCTTTCAAAGCGATTTTAAACGGCAAAACCGTATTTTGTGCGGTGGGAGAGTGAAAGCTGAAATTTCGAAAGAAGTGTTGGAAGAGTTGTACACTAGGCAGAAACGTCCTACATCAGAAATAGGGAAACTTTTTGACCGAACCGCCGGCTCAATCTGCTACTGGCTGAAATTTTATGGCATTAAGCCCAGAACAACTGCTGAAGCAGTGAAACTTTTTGTAAAGAAAAAGAAGATAAAAATCCCAAAAGAGGACTTGATTGAATTATACGAAAAGAGAAAACTTGCCCCAAGCGAAATAGCCAAAGTGTTTGACTGCAAAATGACTACAATTCTCAACAGGCTTAGGGAATATAAAATAAAGACCAAGCCTTCAAACGGCCGCTTTGTAAAAATAACCAAAAAGGAACTAATTGAACTTTACATAAAACAGGGTTTGACAACCTTTGAAATAGCTGAGAAATACAACTGCTGTCAAGCTACTATCTGGAAAAGGCTTAAGCAGTTTGGAATCAAGGCAAGACTGCCCAGAAGCCCAAATCAAAATGTGCCAAGTAAAGAAACCCTGCTGGAACTCTACGGCAAGAAAAGGCTTTCCAGTTGGGAAATAGAAAAGCTATATGGATTTTCAAGAAGCACTGTGCACAGAAATTGATAGAGTACGGGATAAAAACAAGAACCCCTGCGGGTGCTCAAATGATTTATCCTCGGAAGGATTTTAGCGGCAATTTGTTGGAAAAGGCTTACCTAATTGGCTTTAGGATAGGTGATTTGAGAGCAAGAACAGGCGGTAAAAATAGTGAAACAATCTCAATTGAATGCGGCACAACGAAAGAAGAACAACTGCAACTGATTCAAAGCATGTTCCAAAAGTATTCTACACTTTGGATCTCAAAGAAAAACAAACGAGGAGCCAAAAGTATCGGAGTTGGTCTCCCCTTAAGTTTTAGCTTCTTATTAAGTAAAGTTGCCCCAGATTGGATCTTCCAAAAAGAAGATGTTTTCTTCTCCTTTTTAGCGGGATTTACAGACGCAGAGGGGCACATTGGCATTTCCAAAGGGCAGGCAGTTTATGCTTTGGGAAATTATGACAAAGCATTATTAGAAAAAATACTTGAAACACTTCCAAAATTCGGGATAAAATGCAGAAAGTTGTGTCTTGGTGCAAGGAAAGGATATGTTACCCGCGAAGGATACGTGCACAATGGAGATTACTGGAGTTTGGTAATAAGCAAAAAATTTTACCTTGTTGAATTGCTTAATTCGTTAAAGCCTTACATTCAACACCGTGCGAAAACGAGAGCGCTAAATGCAGCAATATCAAACATCGATGAAAGAAACAGAAGATTTGGGAACATCAACATGAACACCAGGTAAAGGCATTTGCTTTATAAGCAAAGTTTCCTTTTTATTGATTTACCAGGATTGTTATTTGAAGTGTTGTAATATGCAAAAAACCTTTTTCATAAGTACGGCCATAGATTATCCCTCAAGTCGGTTTCATTTGGGGCATGCATACGAAAAGATAGTTACTGACACCATTGCTCGCTGGAAAAGGCTTGAAGGATACGAAGTGTACTTTAGCACAGGAACAGACTGCCATGGCCTGAAAATCCAGAGAGCCGCAGAAAAAACAGGAAAAGAGCCCAGCGTGTTTGTTGAAGAAATCTCCGACCTGTTCAGGGAACTGTGCAAGGTTCTCAACATCTCCTATGACGACTTTATAATGACGACCGAAAAGAGGCATGAAAAAACGGTTGATGAAATACTGAAAGCACTCTATGAAAAGGGAGATATATACGAAGGGGAATATGAAGGAAACTACTGCGTTGACTGTGAGACATTTTACATGGAAAAGGATTTGGTTGAAGGAAAGTGCCCTGTGCACAAAAAAGAGGCTGAAAGAGTAAAGGAAAAAAGTTATTTTTTCAGGATGAGCAAATATCAAAAAAAACTCGTTGAAGACCTGCAAAATAATCCAGATTCTCTCTGGCCGGAAAAAAAAAGGAATGAAATTTTAAACAGGCTAAAAGAGCCGCTGAAAGACCTGACAATAACAAGGGAAAAAGTAAAATGGGGAATCCCACTGCCTTTTGACAAAGGCCTAACCGTTGCAATTTGGGTTGATGCTCTGATAAATTATTTATCCACGGTGGAATATCCAAATCAAAAATTTAAAAAGTTCTGGCCGGCGACACACGTTGTGGGCTCTGATATCGTTTGGCACCACGAAGTTATATGGAAAACAATGCTTCTTGCATTAGGAATTAAACTGCCAAACATTATTGTGCACGGCTTCATCAATACCGAATTCGGGGAAAAGATGAGCAAAAGCAAGGGCACTGTAATAGACCCGATAGCGCTTGCAGACAGCTATACCGTGGATGCCCTGCGCTACTTCCTTTTAAGGGAAATCCCTTTCGGGCAGGACGGCAATTTCTCGGAGGAAGCGCTGAAAGAAAGGCTGAACAACGAGCTTGCAAACGGATTGGGAAATCTGGTGAACAGGACAATTGTGATGATTGAAAAATACTGCAAGGGAACAGTGCCAATGGGAACAATTGACAAGGAACTGCAGAAAAAGCTTAATCTTGAAAAAATTGAAAAGCATATGAAAGAACTGGAACTGCACCACGCACTTGCGGAAATCTTTTCATTCGTAACTGCCTGCAACCAGTTCATCAACGAAAAACAGCCCTGGAAACAGGAAGAAAAGGAACGAAATGGCACGCTTTACTCTTTGGCTGACTCGCTGCGCATAATTTCAATTCTTTTGCAGCCATTCATGCCTGAAACAAGCGAAAAAATCAATGCACAAATAGGCGTGAAAGCAGGCTCTTTGAAAGAATGCAGATTCAACCTGCTGAAGGCAGGCACCAAAGTGAAGAAAGGCGAAATTTTGTTCAAAAAGGCGGAATAGTAAGAACTACACAGGAATCAAGCATTTTCCCAAGCCTCGTCTTCTTTGCCGCCCCAAAGCTCTTTCATCTTTTCCTGCTGAATCTTGTGCAAAAAATCGTCATACTGGTTCTTCAGTTGCCTTTTTTGTCTCAAACCTTCCTGCTCATCATCCGGCATATCATCACCTGATTTTTTGCCTGACAAGCGCCGCATACCTTTTCAGTTCTTCCATTTCAGCCTTGCCGTGTTCCCATGCAAAATTGATATTGTCTTCCTTATGCCTTGGAATCACATGAAAGTGCACGTGCGGAATGACCTGGCCTGCGGCCTCATTGTTTGACTGCAAAACATTAAAGCCTTCAACGCCAGGCAGGGCAACCATTGTAGCAGCCGCTATTTTTTGTACTGCCTCAGCAACCTGCTTTAGTTCCTCGTGCGGCATATCCAAAAGCGTGGCATAGTGCCTTTTCGGAATTACCAGGGCATGGCCCTTGGCGGCAGGCGTTATGTCAAGAAAGCTTAGGACCAAATCGTCCTCGTAAAGTTTTGTTGCGGGAATTTTTCCCGAAACGATTTTGCAGAAAATGCATTCATCCAAGGCAACCACCCGAAATTATTAGGCCTGCAAATTAATAAAAGACATTCGGAAAAACGTAGGCAAGCCTTGAAAAGAGGGGCAACTTATTTATTCTTTTATTCTTAACCTATTTAGGGGTGGAAAAAGTTGGAATGGATTTTTGACTGGGGTGAGAGCCATAGCGCAATTTCTGCTGAGTGCTGGACCAGGTATTACGCCACCCAGAGACATTTTTTTGGGGCGGTAAGAAAAAACAGTTTTTCCCTGGTTGAAAACAGGCAGCTGCACAATTACGTAAAAAAATATGATAACCTGCAAACCGTGAAAGAAGGCAAAAAGCTTTTGGCGGAGTCATTCTTCAGGAAGGTTTTAGAACAGTCAAATGCCGCGCGAAAAAATTTTTTTGAATTGTATAGCGAAAAGGAGAAAATGGATTTAAGGGAGCTGGGCAACGAAGGGCTTGCCAAGCTGTTCAACCATTATGTAACCGCGTATGAAAGGCTGCTGCCCTGTTTTTCCGCATCACAGCCGGAGTTCCTCAAGCCGGCGGAAAAAGCATTGAAGAAGCTGCTGAACCAGAATTCATTTTCAGAAGAGCAGATTAGCTCATATTTCACTATTTTAACGACCCCTTGTGAAGTGGATGCTATTAAAAGGGAGGAAATAGATTTTCTAAAGGCTGCTTTGCCAGGCGATGAAACACCGCTTTTAGAGCACGCAAAAAAACACCCCTGGCTTTTCTTTAACACATATAGTGAGAGCACGGCTGTAAGTTTCCTAAAAGAAAAAGCCCTGCCATTGGGGAAAATAAGCGAAGCAGAGGTCTTGCTGAAAACAAATGAAATACGGCGGAAAAGCATTGAGCTTGCAAACAAGCAGAAGGAAATTTTGGCCGGCCTGCAAGGGAGCGAACAAGCGTCGGAACTTGCCCTTATTTTCCAAAAGTCCGCAATTGACAGGATGGAAACAAAAGCAGTTTGGGGCGGTGCTGAATTCTTGTTCCAAAACATGTTCAGGGAAATTGCGGCAAGGGTTGGAGAAACGATTGATGATTTTATGTGGACTTATAACATTGAGGACGTTTTGAATTTCTTGGAGCGTGAAATTAAATTAAGCAAAGAAGAAATCGCCAATAGAAAAAAATTTTACCTTTTTTGGCTGGACAACCTGCAACTGCGCTTTTTTTCAGGCGAAGAAGCATTGTTGGTTGCGGAAAAAGAAGTTGGCTTCAAAAAAGAAATCTCTGTGACGGAAATAAGCGGAACAATTGCATGCCCTGGCAAAGCAAAAGGCAAAGCAAGGGTTATTTTGGTGAGGGATTTGCCAACGCTTGAAAAGGATTTAAGGGAATTCAAAAAAGGCGAAGTAATGGTTACGACAATGACACAGCCAACAATGGTTTTAATCGCAAGCAAGGCCGCTGCAATTGTTACAGACGAAGGCGGTCTCACATCCCACGCTTCGATTCTTGCCAGAGAATTCGGCATCCCCTGCATTGTCGGAACAAGGCTTGCAACAAAAGCAATCAAAACAGGCGACCTAATTGAAGTTGATGCAAACAAGGGAACTGTAAGAAAACTCTAATCGCCGGCGACAGGATTTGAACCTGTGAGGCCTTTCGACCTACTCCGTTCCTCGCGTTTAGCAATGCATCAGCATTGCTTTCTTTTCCCAGGGCTTTTCTTTCTAAGAAAAGGCCTCAAATTGCATCAGCAATTTGGGTTTTCCCAAGGCTTTTTTCCAGCAGGAAAAAAGGCCTTTTCGAGCGGAGCACCTTCAACCGAGCTCAGCCACGCCGGCACGAATAATGAATTTTGAGCTGGAATGTATTTAATTGGTTTGCTTCGCAGGTGCGGTGGCTTTGCCTGTTTTTTTGCGAAGCTTTTTCCCAAGGCTTTTGCCCACGGCAAAAGGCTTTTAAAAAAAAAAAAGAAAAAGGGAAAGCGAAAAGCATTCACTCAAGGTCAATTTTTATTCCGCCTACCTTGCTTGCGACAAAATTATAGATGAAAGCGCCGATTACGCCCATTACGAAGCCAAAGATTGCTCCGAAAATAACCATGGCAACGGTCATTGCCAAGCCGCCGCCTATGCCGAGACCGACACCGAAACCGGCAAATGATCCGCCACCAGCCTCTGGAATCATTGCCATGATTCCGCCAATCAATCCCATAAACAGGGTCATTACTAGCCCCATAATCAGGTATATAATTGCCAATAGCACTGCCAGCACTTTCCCGTACTGCACAGGGTCAATCCTTGTAATTGATTTAATTGCCATTTGCTTTTCACCTCCCCTGAAATTTTAGATATAAAAGGGTTTTCCTGTATTTAAAAGCTATTTTAGTGAAAAAAAAAGAAAAAGGGTGTTCTTCGCTTTAAACCAAATATTTATGCCGCAGTTTTCTTGTATGCTTCTGCGACAATGGTTATGAAGAACACGTTTAGGATGAAGCTCAATATTATCATTATTGGCATCAGTATCATGAACATGCCCATTATGCCTGTGAATAGTTCCATTGCCATTGCAGGGTCCATGATAAGTGACGGGTCTGACATGCTCATTAGCAGCGGCAATAATGATGCACCAGTTATGAGAATGACCACAAGGGCTACTATGGAGGCTATTATGCCTGTCACTATTGCTGCCACTATGACTGCAATAATGAAGCTTCCTTTTAGCGCCTTCTTTGTGACTGTCGGTATGCCGAGCGCTGCACCAATGTCATTTGTCTGCGCAAGGGTCATCATTGCTGCGTAGATTATGAACGTTAGGACAATGTACCAGATGATTACCAGTACAGCTCCCACGAACGGTATGAGCATCAGAATAAAGGCCACAATCATGCCTATTATGCCGTAGACTATTCCGACGACTATCATTTTGATGCTGCTTATTACCAATTCGCCAAAGTTGCCAAAGCCTGGCAGTTTTTTGTCGCCATCCATGGTTTTCTTTGCAACCCTTAGCAGGTAACCAGGTATTGTGAGGATGTTCACTATTGGAATAATCATGAGCACTATTCCAATGACCAGGTTTGTTATGTTGCTGAAAGGCTTTCCTATTGCTGTTCCAAAATCCATTTTGCTTTTCACCTCCCTCGAAATTTTTAATAGAATTAGGGTTTTCTTGTATTTAAAGCTATTTTAAGGCAAAAAAAAGCCTTTTTTGCAAAAAGAGTGACCGAATAGCCCTGTTCTTATATAGCTGGCGGAAACAGCATAGACAGGAGCGCAATCAGCAAAGCGAGCAGCACTGTGCCTATTATCAACGGGATGATAACAACTGCCAAAATGGCCTTGCCAAGCGAAAGCTTTTGCACGGCTTGCGTAGCAAGCACTGCAAGCACAAGCGACCAGAAGCCCATTATAAGGCCTATTGCAATGATAAGGGGCATTGATGCGAAATAGGCATCTGCTCCCAAGAGGGCAACCACAATCAGTATGATGGCAAGCAGGACGCCTATTGTTCCCTGCAGCGCAGCGTCAATTTTTGCAAGCACCCCGACGTAGTTTTCGTATTTTCCTTTTCCGCCAAAAATCAGCGAGAAAATGTGCAGAATGCCGCCAATTATAAGCGAGCTGATTACTGTCGAAATCGGACCCAGGACTGTGTACATTACCAGCATTAAAGGCCCGGCCGTTGCGCCAAATAGGGCGTAGCCCCCGGCTTCTGAGCCTGCTAGTTCTGACATGAAAGGTAGGGAAATCCATGTTGAGATGCCGACAAGAAAGCTTGTTATTGCGCTTGCAATTGCAACATGCTTCAGGCCCTCAGCCAAGCCTGTTTTTGAAATGTCAACAGGCTTTTTCCTGTAGATAAGAATGTCAAGCCATTCGTTGAAAATCATGCTTTTAACGCCCTTCTTTTGTAAATAATAATGCTTCCCTGTATTTAAACAATAACCTAGATAAGGCAGCTCTTGCTGAAGAAAAAAAGAGGCTGTAAGACGCCTTTTTATTGGCTCAGCTTTTAAAATCTTTCCCCATTATATAGTATATATTACTATATATTGGTGACTTTTTTGCCCTTTGAATTTGCGAAGCATGTTTCCCAAGGCTTTTTGCATGAGCAAAAAGGCTTGTTTGAGACTATAAGGATTCCCAAGGAGAGAATCGGCGTTTTGATTGGTTCTGAGGGCAAGGTAAAGAGAAGGCTTGAAAAGCTTGCCGGCGTTGTGATTGAAGTGGACAGCGAAACAGGCGATGTTGAGATTGAGGGAAAGGAAAACACTGCAAATTTTTACGACGCGGTGAATGTGGTAAAGGCAATTGGCCGGGGTTTTTCGCCGGAAAATGCCTTTGCTTTGCTTGGCGAGGAAATGCTGCTTGAAATCATAAAAGTTTCAGATGTTGTCGGGGGAAGCGAAAAGGCAATCCAGACAAAGAAGGCAAGGGTTATTGGAACAGGGGGCAGGGCAAGGGATGCAATTGAAAATGCGACAGGCACAAAAATAAGTGTTTTGGGGAAAACGGTTGCGATAATCGGAAACCCCGAGTCTGTCGGGCTTGCGAGGAAAGGAGTTGAAATGCTTTTGTCCGGCTCAACCCATAAAAAGGCAATGGATTTTCTTAATAGGGAAAGAAAGGGAATGGAAAAATTCACTCTTTGAGGTGACTGCATGCCGGAGGAAAAGGCGGAAAAGGAAAGCGGCAATGGCGCAGGCCTTACGGCCGAACAGCTTGCCAAGGAATTCAAGGAGCATTCTGTTGCAGAGTTCTTCAAGAAAAACAAGCAGATGCTCGGCCTGACGGGAAAAATCAGGACTCTTACGACAATAATTCATGAATATGTTACAAATTCCCTTGACGCATGTGAAGAGGCAAGGGTTTTGCCTGAAATAGAGGTAAGACTCTCCGAGCTTGGCGAAGAATACTATGAGGTAATGGTCAAGGACAATGGGCCCGGGCTCACCGAGCACACTATTGGAAAGGCGTTTGCGCAGCTGCTTGCGGGCACAAAGTTCCACAGGCTGATGCAAAGCAGGGGCCAACAGGGAATCGGAGCAAGCGGATGCACCATGCTTTCCCTGATGACTACAGGCAAGCCAATACAGGTGATTACGGGGGATGGAAAAAGAACCCTTGTGGCAGAGCTTACAATTGACCCGAAAAAAAACGAGGCCAAAATAATCAAGATGGAGGAAACGAAAAAGGACTTTAAGGGCACTGCAGTCAAGGCAAAATTCAAGGAAGTGAAGTACCAGAAAAGCGAGCAGGGCCCACTGGAATACCTGAGGAGAACTGCCATAGCAAACCCGCATGCCACGATAATTTTTGTCGAGCCTGACGGGACAAAAAATGTTTTTGCAAGAACGTCAAAGGCCGTTCCCGAAAGAAGCTTTGAGGTCAAGCCGCACCCCAAGGGCACAACTGTTGACGAAATCCTCACAATGGCCAAGGCGACCGAGGCGAGAAAGGTTTCGTCATTTTTGAAGAATGATTTTGACAGGATGGGCGAAAAATCAATTGAAGAGATCACAAAGCAGGTTTCTTTTGACCTGAACAAGGACCCGAAAAAGCTGGAGTGGCACGAAACAGAGGAGATTGTCAAGGCGATAAAGGGAATGCAGTTCATTGCGCCGAGAACTGACGCGCTGAGGCCAATCGGGCAGGAAAGGATAGAAGCATCGCTCAGGGAAATAGTCCAGCCCGAGTTTTTGAGCGTTGTTGAAAGAAAGCCCCAGGTTTACAGCGAGGGAATAGCGTTCCAGGTTGAGGTTGCGGTTGCCTTCGGGGGAAATGCCGGAAGGGGCAGCGGCGAGACGATTGAAAACAGCGACGGCACCAAAACCGAAATCAAAAGGGTTGAAGTGATGAGGTTTGCAAACAGGGTGCCATTGCTGTTTGACGGCGGGGGCTGCGCTTTGACAAAGGCAGTGCAAAGCGTTGACTGGAAACGCTACGGAATAAGGGACATGAACAGCGCGCCCTTGACAGTGTTTGTGCACATTTTGTCTGTGCACATCCCTTATACCGGCGCAGGAAAGCAGGCTATTACAGATGACGACGCAGTAATGGAAGAGCTGCGGCTTGCAATAATGGACACAGGCAGGAGAATTTACCAGTACGTTGCCGGCAAGAGAAGGGAAGCGGAAAAGCAGGCCAAGAAAAAGGTGTTCTTGAAATACGCAACAGAGGTTGCAATAGCGCTGCACGATCTCACAGGAAAGCCTGTAAAGGCAATAGAAAGCAAGTTGCACGAAATAGTGATGAAAAGGCTCAAGCTTGAGGAAAAGCAGGAAAAAGAGGTTGAAGCAGAACTGACTGACGAAGAGCTTGAAAAAGACGCAAAAAAAGAGGCAAAGGAGAAAAAAAAGGGCAAAAAGAGAAAAAGCGCCCTGAAGGAAGAGGGTGAAGGGGAATGAAGGACTCTGAAGTAATCAAAAGGCTGGAAAGCGCGGGCGAGGACGTGCTCAGGCAGATAAACAAGGGCGAAAACCCGGGCTACGAGCTGCCGGTAAGGACACTTAACAACATTTACTTTGACCAAAAAAGCAAAACAATAAAGCTGGGCGACAAAAAAAGTGAAAGGCAATTCCTGAACATTGCACACACAAGGAAATTCATGCAGACAATGCTTGTTGCCGCGGAAATAAAAAAGGTCATAGAACAAAAGGCAACGGTAAGCATCAGGGATTTGTACTACGCGCTCAAGCACACGATTGCCGACACGAACGAGAACACTTTTGAAGAACAGGGGGAATCAGACCCCATAATAGAGGACATTGAGGCGTCGCTCGGCCTGCTGCGTGAAGAACTTCACCTTGGCGCAAGCAGCAAGGGCGTAATAGTGGGAAACATGACAATAAAGGACGGCAAGGACAAGATTGACCTGACCAAAATGGGCAGCGGCGGATGGGGCGTGCCAAGCAATGTGGAACCAGACAGGATAGAAATCAAGGACATTGACGCCGAATACGTGCTGTTCATTGAAAAGGACGCAGTCTGGAAAAGGTTCAACGAAGATTTATTCTGGAAAAAAAACAAATGCATCATCATTACAGGAAGGGGCCAGCCATCAAGGGCTGAAAGAAGGCTTGTCCAAAGGCTGAACGGCGAATTCAATTTGCCAGTTTACGCGCTCATGGATGCCGACCCCTGGGGAATGTACATCTACAGCGTGATAAAACAGGGCTCAATCAGCCTTTCTTACAGCGAGGAAAAGCTCGCCACGCCAATCACAAAATACATAGGGCTCACGGTAAAGGACGTTGAAACATTCAAGATTCCAAAAGAAGTAACAATCAAACTCAACCAGCTTGACATAAAGCGCCTGAACGAAATGAAGGGCTACGAATGGTTCAAGAACAAGCCCTGGCAGGAAGAATTCCAGCTGATGAAAGACAAGGCAATAAAGCTGGAATTGGAAGCATTGAGCAAAAAAGGAATCAGGTTCGTAACAGAAGAATACTTGCCGCAAAAAATCAAAACCAACGACTTTTTGCCGTAAGCCTTTTTTGCTGCGGGAAAAAAGCCTTGGGAAAAAATTGCCAAAACTGTTATAAAGCATTTGTATATACAATTGATACATGGCTAACAGGCTTGTGAATTTGAGGCTTGATGAAAAGCTGTTGAAGAATATTGATTCTGTCGTCAGAGGCAGCAATTTCTCGAACAGGACCGAGTTTGTCAAGGCGGCTGTCAGGAAATTCATTGACGACTATGAGACAAAAAGCGCCCTTGCAGAGCTGAAAAAGCATTACGGCGAAGGCAAGAGATTGGGCATAAAAGAGCCCACGCCCGAAGAATTTGAAAAAGTCAGGGAAAAAATTTGGAAAGAACTGCATGGGTGACACTATTCAATCCAGCTCTTCCGGCTTAAATATTTGGATAATGCCTTTTGAGCCTTCAAAATGGAAATTCCTTGAAACGAGGATAAGATTATTTTCTTTTGCCACTTCAATCAGCAAGGCGTCTGTCTTTGGGATATTCTCCTTTTTTGCCAAAACGATTGCCCTTTGCTCAACATCTTTTTCATAGCTAACCAATTCTATTTTGCTTTTATTTGCCAATGAACTGAAAACGCGCCTCCAAGCAGTTCCTTCATCCACGCCAAGGATATTTTTTACTTCAAATAAAACATCCTTTGTAATGAAAACAAGATACTTGCATTCAACGGCTCTTTTTATGAACTGGAAAGCAAACTCGCCTAAAGGCAGCATTGCATCTTGCCTATCCAAATAATAATCCAAAAAAATATTTGAATCAACCAAAACCTTTTGCATTAAAACACAGAAAAACAGTGCAGGGCAAAGCTTTAATAGCAAAAACAGGATTACAGCAATCAACGAAATGCAAAAGAAAGCAATTTATTCTTCAATGCAATAATACTTAGCATGGGCATTCTCATTTTTGTAACCTGCAAAAACAGCGCGGAAGCGCGAAAAATCGCGCTTGCCCTGCTGCGCAAAAAACTTGTCGCCTGCGCAAACATTGTTCCGAAAATCGAATCACATTACTTATGGAAAAGCAAAATTGAAAAAAGCAAAGAAGCGCTGCTGATTTTAAAGACAAGAAAAGGGCTGCGCAAAAAAGTTGAAGCCGAAATAAAAAAAATGCACAGCTACGAACTGCCCGTGATTGAATTCATTGAAGTGAAAACAGGCAAAGAAGTTGAAAAATGGGTTGAAGGGGAAACGGGAAAAGAAAAATAAAACAGGGGGCTATTTTTCCTTGTAGCCCACGACTTTCTTCAGATGGTCAACTATTTCCGGGTTCTGCAGCGTTGTTGCGTCCCCGAGCTTTTCGTTGATTAACATTGAGCGCATGAACCTGCGCATTATTTTGCCGCTTCTTGTTTTTGGCAGTCCGTCAACGAAGAAAAACTGGTGCGGTTTTGCGGTCGGCCCTATTGCCTTGACAACAGCAGCTATTATTGATTTCTCAACTTCCGGAGAGGGCTTGACGTTTTTCTCAAGGACAACGAATGCAACCGGCACCTGGCCCCTGATTTCATCCGGCTTTGGCACAACAGCAGACTCCACAACATCAGGATGCGATGTTATTGCATCCTCGACCTCAGCGCTGCTCAGCCTGTGGCCTGCAACCTTCATCACGTCGTCAACCCTGCCGGTAACCCTGATGTTTTTATCATCATGCCATCGTGCGCCGTCGCTTGTGAAGTAAGTTTCCTTGCCGTATTCGGACCAGTAGGTTTCAACGTATTTTTCCTCGTTGTTCCAGATGCCCCTCAAAAATCCCGGGGGAAAAGGGCTTTTGAAAACAAGGAAGCCCGAATCTCCTTCGCCGACAGGCTTGCCCCTGTCATCAAGGATTTCGGCCTTGCTGCCGGGAAAAACCCTTCCCGCAACTGTTGGAATGAACGGGCCTATGCCTGGCAGGGCGTTTATCAAAGTGCCGCCTGTTTCTGTCTGCCACCAGGTGTCAATCACAGGGCATCTTGCCTGCCCGATTACATTGAAGTACCACATCCATGATTCTTCGTCAATTGGTTCGCCGACTGTTGCAAGCAGCCTAAGCGTGGAAAGGTCGTGTTTTGTTATCCAGGAATCGCCCATTTGCTTGAACATCCTTATTGCCGTTGGCGCGGTGTAGAAAACCGTGACCTTGTATTTTTCAATTATGCTCCACAACCTGCCCCAATCGGGAAAATCTGGGCCGCCCTCGTAAACAACCATCGTGGCTCCAACAGCCAATGGCCCGTAACAGCCGTAAGTGTGCCCGGTTATCCAGCCTATGTCGGCAGTGCACCAGAAGATGTCTTCGTCGTGCAAATCAAAGTCAAGCTTTGTGGTCCAGTATGCCTGCACCAGATAGCCGGCTGTGTCGTGCACTATTCCCTTTGGCTTTCCGGTTGTTCCGCTTGTGTAAAGCATAAAAAGGGGCTCGTTTGATTCAAGCTGCTCAGGCGCGCATTCAGCATTTTCTTTTTCAACAATCTCATGGTACCAGAGATCCCTGCCCTTTTTCATTTCAATGCTTCGGCCGGTCCTTTTCACGACAACCATTTTTTGGACGCAGGGAAGCCCTGCGGCAAGGTCAGCCTGCTCCTTGAGATTTGTCTCCTTGCCCTTTCTTGTGTAGCCATCGCAGGTTATGATTGCCTTTGCCTTGCTGTCCTCAACCCTTGTTTTGAAGGATTCGGCGCTGAATGCAGAAAAGACAACGCTGTGGATTGCGCCTATGCGGGCGCAGGCAAGCATTGAAATCATCACCTCGGGAATCATCGGCAGGTAAATGCCAACCCTGTCGCCTTTTTTTACCCCGATTTTTTTCAGCGCGTTTGCAAGCCTGCAAACCTGCCCGTGCAATTGCCCATAAGTTATCTTTCTGGGCTTTTCGGCAAGGGATTCAGGCTCCCAGATTATCGCAATCTTGTCCTTTTTGCCCTTTAAATGCCTGTCAAGGCAGTTGTAGCTAAGGTTGATTTTGCCGTTCAAAAACCACTTGAAATAAGGGGGCTTTCCTTCATAGGCTTTGTCCCAGGGCTTGAACCATTCAAGGCCTTCTTTTGCCCTCGCTTCCCAGAAAGCAATCGGGTCTTTCTTTCCCTCCTCGTAAAAGGATTCATTGCTTACCCAAGCCCTTTTCTTCATTGCCTCGGAAGGCCAAAAAAGGTTTTTGCCTTGCTTGTCCGCAACAACCCATTTCTCACCGCTCAAACCAAAAACACCCTTAAAAGCCTGAAAGAACAAAAAACCCAAACTGCTTTTAAAACATGAGGCATACTAAAAAAGAATTCTATGCAACTGCCTTAACCTTTTCAGGGATTGTTTCCTCAATCATCCTTGCTTCAAATTTTAATATGTCCTTTACAAGAGGGCTTTGCCTGTTCAGGGTAAAAAGCCTTGTTTTGCCAAAAGACCGGGTTACCCTAACTAAGCCCAGCTCTTCAAGCTTGCCCCAATGGCTAAACAAAGCGCCCTTGCTTATTCCAGAGAGTTCCTGCACCTCTTTTTTGCTGTATTCCTCCCCAATATTGTCAATAAAGGCATCAAGAATCCTGACAAAGGGGTTGTCCCCAAAAAACCGCACAAGATTTGATTCAACTTCCGCCATAACAATCAACCATTGCAAAACAAACTATGCACAATTGTTTTGTACAAAACTTTATACAAAATGTATAACACAAGGTATACCAAAATAGCCACCCACAGGTTTATAAAAATAAATGAACTACTCGGAATCAAAATAGATTAATCAGAGCAGCAATGGCATTACAATAAGGCTCACGATTGTCATCAGCTTTATAAGGATGTTCAGGGAAGGGCCGGCAGTGTCCTTGAACGGGTCGCCGACAGTGTCGCCTATAACAGCCGCCTTGTGGGTATCGCTTCCCTTGCCGCCAAAATGCCCTGACTCAATGAACTTTTTGGCATTGTCCCAGGAAGCGCCTGCATTTGCCATGAAAACAGCCAGGAGGAAACCGGTTGCGATAGAGCCTGCCAAAAAGCCGCCCAAAGCCTCAACGCCCAAAACAAGGCCGACGGCAAGCGGCGCGAGAATGGCAATAAGGCTTGGCGCAACCATTTCCCTCAATGCGGCATGCGTGCTGATTGCAATGCACTTGTCATAATCAGGCTTTGCCTTGCCCTGCATCAGGCCCTTTATTGTCCTGAACTGCCTCCTGACCTCCTCAACCATTGCAACAGCGGCCTTGCCGACAGCGCTCATTGTAAAAGCCGAGAAAATGAACGGCATAAGCGCGCCAAGGAAAAGCCCGACAATGACAACAGGCGCGGCAACATTGATGTGCTCAAGGCCTGCAAGCGCAATAAAAGAAGCGAACAATGCCAAAGCGGTCAAAGCGGCAGAGCTTATTGCAAAGCCCTTTCCAATGGCGGCAGTGCTGTTGCCAACGGCATCCAAAAGCTCCGTCCGCTCCCTGACCTTTTTGCCCAGGCCTGCCATTTCAGCAATCCCTGCGGCATTGTCGGCAACGCTCCCGTAAGTGTCAGCCGCAAGAGTAATCCCCAAAGTGGCAAGCATTCCAACCGCGGCAAGCGCAATGCCAAACATACCGGCAAAATAATAGCTTATGATGATTACAGCGCCGACAGTGAGTACAGGCACTGCAGTTGAAAGCATGCCGGTGCTTATGCCTGCAATTATGTTCGTGCCAGCCCCGCTTTTTGCCGCACCTGCAATCATCTGCGTAGGCTGGTGATAAGGGCTTGTCACAAATTCAGTGGCATACCCGATGATTATTGCGCAAACAAGCCCTGCCAAAACTGAAACGAACAGCCCGAAAGTGCCCATGAAATAAACCAGGAAAAAATAGGAAATAACGGCCATCAGGACTGTTGCAACCAGTATGCCTTTGTCAATTGTGCCAAAAAGGCTCTCCTTTTTCTTGGGATTAACGGCAAGGGTTGAAATTATTGAGGCAACTATTCCGATGGCAGCCAGGGCAAGCGAAATAAGAAGGCCTTTTGTGCCCATGACTGCAACTCCAAGCACCATGGCCGCTATTATTGCGCCCACATAGCTTTCAAACAAGTCAGCGCCCATTCCGGCAACATCGCCCACATTGTCCCCGACGTTGTCGGCAATGACAGCCGGATTCCTCGGGTCATCCTCGGGAATGCCCTTCTCAACCTTGCCGACAAGGTCTGCGCCGACATCGGCAGCCTTTGTGAAAATGCCGCCGCCAACCCTTGCAAACAGGGCAATTGAACTTGCGCCAAAGCCAAAGCCGTAGATAATGAACGGGTCATTGAAGAAAAGATAGCACAGGGAAACGCCCAAAAGGCCAAGGCCGACAACCGCAAAACCCATTACATTTCCGGAAGCAAAAGCAACCCTGAAACCGGCACCAACGCTTTTTATTGAAGCCTGGGTTGTCCTGCTGTTCGCCCTTGTGGCAGTGCGCATGCCAATGTTTCCCGACAATGCGCTGAGAAACGCGCCGAAAACAAACACAATGGCCGTGCTCTGGCCGATGAAAAAGAACAGAAGAAGCGCAACAACCGCAATGAAAATCGCAAGGAGCTTGTATTCGGAATTCAGGAAAGTCATTGCACCCTTGTGAATCAAGTCGGAAATTTCAACCATCTTCCTGTTGCCCCTCGGGTAAAGGAGAATTTCCGCACGCTTCAAAATGCAAAAAAGCAAAGCGATAAGCGAAACCACAATGACGGCGTAAAGAAGAAGTGCCATGCTAATTAGAAGAAAGAAAGATGTATTTTAAGCTTTTGTTGCGGCTTTTGCCTCTGAAAGCAATTCCACAACCCTGTCAATGTTGCCCTCTGCCAAAAGGTCAAAAACCCTTTTTATATCAAAGGCTTCCCTGAACTGCGTTTCCCCCAAATTTTTCTCCAACAGCTCAAAGCCCATTGCGGCAATGCTCTTGCTGCCAAGCTGCGCATTCCTCAGCTGCTCAAGCTTTTGCTTAAAGCCCGATTCCTCGAAATCACAGTCAATGAAAAGAAAAGCCTTTTCCGCAAACCTTGCCCCAACAGAACGAAGGTCAACATCGGCATTGTTCAGGCCCTTTGCAAGGCTTCCCTTGAGCTTGAGCTTTATCAGGGGCTTTCCGTTTGCAGAGGAAAGCATTTTTGAAACAGTTTCCTCAACAGTGTTCCTTACCTGCTCAAGCCCTGCTTCCCTGAACTCAAGCTTTTCAAATAAAAAAACCCTTTGCCCAGGCAAAGGAACAAAGCGCACGCCCTTGCCGCCTGTTTCAAAAACAAAGATTCCCTTGGGCTTCTTTGCCTCAAGCTTTTTCATCTGCGTTACCACTGTGCTTCCTGTTACGAGAAAACGCCTGCTTTCAAGGTTTTGCTCGCTTGCCCAGTGCAAATGCCCGTCAACAACAAGGTCAAAGCCAAGGGGCAAATCAGCCAAGGAAATCGAGGCAACCATGTCATCGTCAAAAGGCAAAAACTCCCTGATGCTCTGGTGCAAAAGCAGGATGTTGCACGCGCCTTCAGCAGGCTTTGGATTCCACATCCTCAGGGCATCAAGCGCCTTTTTTTCAGGCACGCCGCTCATCCCCTGGACAACGATTTTTTCGCCGCCCTTCTCAAAAAAAGCCTTTGCCGCGTGCAAAAAGACAAGGCAGCCGGCTTCCTGCAAAACCTCAAGGGCATTCCTGAAATCCTTTGACCTGAATTCATGGGTTCCCGCAATTGAGATTACGGGAACAGAATCAAAAAAGAATTCCTTCCGCCAGGCGCCCTTTTCGCAAACAACCCTTGACACAGGCAGCTTTTCGCGCTTTGGAATGTTGAACAATTTGAACATTTCAAGCCAGGCATCCTGCGAAGGCACAGATTCATTGAACAGGTCGCCGGCAAGAAGAATAAGATCAGCCTTTTCTTTCAGCGCAAGCTCAAAAGCCGCACAAGCCTGCCCAAAAGCCTCATCAGAACGGGCAGTGCCATGGCCAAAGCCAATGTGAAAATCCGAAAAAATTGCAATGCGCATAGCCTAACCAAAATGAATTTATACTACCTTAGCCCTTTTAAAATAAGGCGATGAAAGCATGAGAAAACTAAACAGTAAAACAATACACAGGCTAAGGGAATTACAAAGAAGGCAAAAAAGGATTGAAAAACTGAAAAGAAGAGGCGCACCAAAAGGGCGCCCGCCAATGTAAATAAAAAAGCCAATTTGTTAAAAAAGGAAAAAGCCAAATTATTATATCTCCTTCAGCACTAATTTTAGGTCATGCAAAAGCCCTTGGAAATAAGAAGAATTGATTTATTGGTGCACCCGTTTTGCGGGCGGATATCAGCGAATGACTCGGACATATTTTACTCAGCAGAACAAGGAGCGGAATTGCTAAAGATTTGGGAATCGCATATTGACGAAGCTGGCAGAGACAGAAGCAGATTGCTGTTTTTAACGCCGACCGGGCTCCAATCAAAATCACAGAAAGAATTATATAAAAAACTGCTCAGCCATGCGAAGGAAAAGCTTGGAGAACGGTTTGTTTTCTTTGAAAAGCCAAACAGCCGCAGCCAATTCAATGATTTGGATGGATTTCCATACCAAACACTTGAAGCGTTATTATTGGCAAAACACTTTCGAATAAATAGACTGCGTGTAAAAACAAGGGGGCTTGGCGAGTTTGCAAGAGGCTGCGTACCCGCTTGTTTATTTGGGCTAAACAAGCTGATTGGCATGCCTGACCCTGTTCCTTACAGAAACAGCCAGAGCGTTGTTTTAGTTAGAAAGTCAGTAGGCATGGAATTTAGGCCTTGGGAACTGGGGGAATTGATGAAAACCACCGCCGGAAGAAAATTACTCAAAAGCAAAGGCAAGGCATATGCCAAAAACAGACGCAATTCAGCAAATAACGTGGCCATTAAAAATGGAAAAGGCGCTAACTACTTCAAACCAAGAAAAATGAGAACAAGGCGCTAACAGGTCAAACAGGCAACCAAAAAAAATTGGCAGCATGCAAAGCAGGACGGCTTAGCCAACCATTTCCAAAGTGTTCTGCAGTTCCTTTTTTGCAACCTTGAGCAGGGCCTTTCCCTCCGAAGTGATGCTGTAAACGCTTTTGTTGCCCTCGTGCTTCACACTGACAAAGCCGTGCTTTTCCAGCTTGTAAAGGACAACGTAAACTGACACATTGCCGGGCAGGAAGCCGAATTTTTCCTCAACCTGCACCCTAAGGACATAGGCATG